>JAAYUR010000274.1 GCA_012517645.1 Treponema sp. | reverse complement strand
CTCGCTGGAAACCAAGCGGATCCGGGGCCTGTTCACCGCGGGGCAGACCAACGGCACCTCGGGCTACGAGGAAGCCGCCGCCCAGGGCATCCTGGCGGGGATCAACGCCTCCCGGCGACTTCGGGGCGAGGAGCCCCTGGTTATGTCCCGCTCGGAGTCCTACATCGGGGTCCTGGCGGACGACCTCACCACCCTGGGCACCCAGGAGCCCTACCGGATGTTCACCAGCCGCGCGGAGCGCCGCCTAACCCTGCGCTGCGACACCGCGGACCGGAGGCTCACCCCCGTCGGCCGGCGGGAGGGCCTGGTGGACGACGCGGCCTGGGAACGCTTTGAAGCCCGTCGGACGGGGATCGAGGAGGCCGCGGAGCTCCTCCGGATCCGGAAGGTCACCGCGGCCGACGCGGTTAGGGCGGCAGCTCTGTCCCCGCCGTCTCCCGAGGCGCAGCGAGCTCTGTCCCTTTCCCCTCCGCAAGCTCAGTCCCCGCTGGTTCCCCACGTCGGCGAGTCCTGGGACCGGGCGGTCCGGGATCCCCGGGCCTTCGACTTGGATCTTGTCGGTTTTTTACCCGAATTGTCGGCTCTGTCCCCGGACCAGGTGGAAACCGCGGTCCTGGACGCCCGGTACGAAGGCTATGCGGCCCGGGAAGCCCGCCAGGCCGCCCGGCTGGGGCGTTCCGAGGACCAGCGCATCCCCGAGGGCTTCGACTATCGAACGGTTGAGGGCCTCTCCTCGGAGTCCCGGGAGAAGCTCGAGGCGGTCCGGCCCCTCACCCTGGGACAGGCGGCTCGGATTCCGGGCCTCCGGCCCTCGGACGCGGCGCTTCTGATGGTGAGACTGGAAAGGGGCGGGTGAGGGGGACGGCCTCGCCGGTTCATTCCAGATCCAGCACTAGGCGAAGGCCTTCCTCGACCCGGCGGAGGGTGGAGGGCTGGACATAGCCGACCCGGGCATCCAGGCAGGATTTGTCCAGGGTGACGATTTGGGAGACGTTTACCACCGAATTTCGGTCCAGACCGGACTCCTCACTCTCGAGCAGCACGTTCCCCGGCGCCTCGGCCAGCCGGAGATTGGACGTGAGCACGGCGCAGATCACGGTGGCGATCCGGCTTTCGTTGAAGCTGTCGGATTGGAGAATCAGGACCGGACGGCGGAATCCCGGGGCGGAGCCCGAAGGCACCCCGAGGTCCGCCCATCGGATTTCACCACGACGGATCGACATCGGAGACCACCTTCCTCTGCGCCGCCGCGAGGTGCGGATCCAGGGTCTCCGGAGAGCCCGAATACACCGCGTCGAGCCGTTCGCGCACGGATTCCCGAGAGTGGGCGCGTATAAACTCCGAAAGGGCCCGGGAAAAGAGCCGGCTCCGGGGTATGCCGAGCCGCTCGGCCGTGCGCTCCGCGGCTTCGTACAGGTCGTCGGGAAGGGAGACTGCGGTCTTCATATCCATAGTATAACTCCGGTTATACCGAAGAACAAGGAGTAACCGTGATATTCAATTTAGGACTTTAATGGGTGTCGACGATTTCACGACACGCTTCGTATCTTGGACAGCGCATCGGTCAGCCTTCTGCGCTCCTCCGCCAGGTCGTACCGGTTTTGGATGCCCAGCCAGTATTCCGGATCGTTCCCGAAGTACCGGGCCAGGCGCAGGGCTGATTCCGCATTGATCTTCCTCTGTCCCCGGAGGATTCCGGAGACCCGGGTGGCGGGGATGCCGGAATCCTTGGCAAGGCGGTAGATGGAAATACCCCGGGTATTCATGAACTGCTTCCGCAGGATCTCCCCGGGGGAGGGGAAGGTCGCTCCGGACATGGCAAGCTCCTGATTGTGATGATTTCCGCTGGAATAACCGTAGGACGGGGCGGGCGGGAAGTCAAGGCGGATAATACTTTTTTCAGCTCTGTCCCTGGGCCGGTCCCGTAACGACGAAATCCCTCGGTACTCGAAGCCCGGGGCGATCCTGAAACCCGCTCTACGCCACGCTTCCGATCGACTTCAGCACTTCCGCCAGCCGCTCCCGCTCTTCCCGCAGATCGTGCTCGTTCTGGATGCCCAGCCAAAAGTCCGGGGAGTTCCCGAAGTATTTTCCCAGCCGCAGGGCGGTGTCGACGGTGATCTTGCGCCGGCCGTGGAGGATTTCCGCGATCCGGGTCGCCGGGATCCGGGTTTCCTTGGCCAGCCGATAGGCGGTAATTCCATGGGGGACAAGAAACTCCTCCCGGAGGATTTTGCCGGGGGAGATGTTCGGAATCCGGTCCATACTTCCTCCTAATGATAATCGACGATGTGGACGGCCTGGGCGTTTCCATCCACCCATTGGAAGCAGATTCGCCATTGATCGTTGATTCGGATGCTGTATTGACCTTCCCGGTCTCCGGAAAGCCGTTCCAGTCTGTTCGCAGGCGGCATGCGCAGATCCGCCAAGGATACGGACCTGTGGATCATGATCAACTTCCGAAGAGCCGTTCCTTGGATCTCCCGAGGCAGTTTCCGGGAGTACTCCTGGTTCCAGATTTTCTCTGTTTCCTTGTCCCCGAACGAGGAGATCATGAATCAATAGTAACGTGTTGCGTTGTTAACGTCAAGCGTTATTATTGAGCGGTCTTTTTAGTAATACCGGCCCAGGAACAGGGCGCCTCCGGGTGCTTCTTTCAGCTCTGTCCCCGGGGCCGGCTCTGCAACGATGAAATCCCTCGGTACTCGAAGCCCGGGGCGATCCTGAAACCTGCTCTAGGCCACGCTTCCGATCGATTTCAACTCTTCCGCCAACCGCTCCCGCTCTTCCCGCAAATCGTGCTCGTTCTG
>JAAYUR010000142.1 GCA_012517645.1 Treponema sp. | reverse complement strand
GATGAGCAGGATACTCACCCAGCAGATGAAGGACGATAAGAGGCGCAGGGAAGAGAAGATCAAGGACCTGAAGGAGTTCATCCAGCGATTCGCCTCCAACGCCTCCAAGAGCCGCCAAGCCACGTCCCGTAAGAAGATCCTGGAGAAGCTGGACGTGGAGGAACTCCAGCCTTCGAGCCGCAGATTCCCCTATGTCGGGTTCAAGCCGGCCCGGGAACCGGGAAACAACGTCCTTTCCGTCCAGAGTATCTCGAAGATCTCGGAGGACCGTCCGATTCTTTCCGGCTTTTCCCTGGAGGTCCAGCGTACGGACAAGATCGCCTTTGTCGGGCGGGAGCACCTGGCCAAGACGGCCCTGTTCGACATCCTGGCGGGGGTGGATGCGGAATACCGGGGAACCTATTCCTGGGGACAGACTATCTCGGTCTCCTATTTCCCCAAGGACAACGCGTCTCTGTTCCAATCCGACCTGTCCATCGTGGATTGGCTTCGCCAGTACACGGACAGCGAGGACGAGACGTATATACGTTCCTTCCTGGGCCGGATGCTCTTCACCGGCGATGAAGCCCTCAAGCCCGTACGCGTCCTGTCCGGCGGGGAAAAGGTTCGCTGCATGCTTTCCCGTCTTATGCTCTCGGAAGCCAACTGCCTGATCCTGGACGAACCCACGAATCACCTGGACCTGGAGGCTATTACCGCACTGAACAACGGACTGATCGAGTTCCCGGGCGTCCTCTTGTTCACCAGCCACGACCACGAGTTCGTGAACTCCATTGCCAACCGGATCGTGGAGATCTGCCCCGGCGGAATCATCGACCGGGCCATGCCCTTCGACGAGTACCTCGCGGATCCCAAGATCCGGGCTCTCCGGGACGAGTACTACCATGGCCATGTGATCGCGGAGATTTGAGAGCCCCCGACCGGAACACCTTCCAGGTAAGCGCCGGATAGCCGGAAAAGGCTGCCATAGGGGAACATCCCTTAACAAAGAGGGAAGTTTCCTGTATTCTTAAAGAAAGACTCTTTCCTCATGAATGGACAAACGATGAATTTTGACGAATTAAGCCTGCATCGGGATCTCAAAAAAGGCATAGAGGAGGCGGGTTACGTCTCCTGCATGCCCGTTCAAGCCCAGGTGTTTCCCCACGCCTTCGCGGGAGAGGACATCTACGCCCAGTCCCAGACCGGGACCGGCAAGACCGCCGCCTTCTTGGTGTCCATCTTTCAGCGGATCATGACGGATCCGGCCATGCGGGATCGGAAGGTGCTGATCCTGGCCCCGACCCGGGAACTGGCCGTCCAGATCCTGGATGAAACCCGGAAACTCGGCAAGTATCTTCCCGTCACTTCGGGCGCCTTTTTCGGGGGCGTCGCCTACGGCCCCCAGGTAGACTTACTCAAAGCGGACGTCCAGATGATCATCGGCACGCCGGGACGGATCATAGACCTTGTACAGCAGGGGAAGATGCTCCTGAGGGATGTGGGCTTCCTGGTCATCGATGAAGCGGACCGCATGTTCGACATGGGGTTCATCGACGACCTGAAGCGTCTTTTGCGGTATCTTCCTCCCCCGGAGAAGCGGCAAACCTACCTCTTCTCCGCGACCCTGGGCGAGCGCGTGCGGCACCTAGCCTGGGACTACATGCGGGAACCCAAGGAGATCGTTATCGAGCCCGAGAACGTGACGGTGGATCTTGTCAGCCAGGAGGTCCATCACGTGGCCTCCGGGGACAAGTTCCGGCTTCTTCTCGGGATCCTGCGGAGGGAAAAACCTCAGAGCGCGATCATCTTCTGCAACCAGAAAAACATGGTCGAAGAGGTGGCCCGGAGGCTGAACATTAACGGCATCTCCTGCGATTTTATCATGGGAGACCTTCCCCAGGTCCGACGCCTGGAGATCATCAAGAGACTGAAGGCGGGAACCCTGAGCATCCTGGTGGCCACGGATGTCGCGGCCCGGGGCCTGGACATCGATGCCCTGGATATGGTCGTCAATTACGACGTGCCTCTGGACACCGAATCCTACGTCCATCGAATAGGCCGAACGGCCCGGGCGGGGAAATCCGGCAAGGCGGTGACCCTGGCCTGCGAAAAGTTCGTGTACGGCCTTCCGGCGATCGAAGATTTTATCCACATGAAGATTCCCGTCGCGCCCTTCGACGAATCCCTCTTGGAGGAAGACAAGAGCGCGGGCATGCACTTCGGGTACGGCCGGGATCGTGGCCGAGACGGATCCGGCCGTCGGGGCGATCGGGACAGCCGCCGAGGCGATTCGCGCAGAGATTCCCGGAGAGATGGACGGCCCGCGCCCAGGCGCGGCTCCGAACGTCCCGGCACATCCCCACGATCGCGGCCTGCGGCAGCGGTTCAGAAAGGTGCGGATTCCCGAAGCCCCGTTCGATCCTCGGCTCCCTCCCGCAAACCCGAGCCCGCGCCCTCGGAGCTCTATAATCTTCCGTTGGAAGAGCGGATGCGCCTGTACAAACAGAAATACGGAGGCCGAGGCCCGCAGCCCGGCGGCGCCGAGGAAGGGCCTCGGCCCGAAGGCTCCCGGCGTACTAAGAACCGGAAACCCTCCTCGGTTTCCCCGGGATCTCCGGTAAAGGGCCGAAGGGACCGCGGACCGGATACATCCCCCCGCAACCGAGCCCCCGCGGTTGCCGCGCGAGGCGCACCCGGGGACACGGCAAGCCCTCAACCAAAAGACGGCGGGGCAGGACTAACCCGCAAACGCGGTATCCTGGGCTTCCTGGCGGGCCTGTTCAAGAAATAAGATCCCGCTCCTTCGGGCTCAGGATGCTCCCTGGATAAGAGCCCTCAATCCTTCGGCGATGCGGTTCCGGACCAAAGCCGGAAGGTTCTTTCGGTCGTCCGCATCCAGGGTCCGGGTTGGAACGGGCTCTCCCACGAGCAGGGCTGTCGAGGCGGGAACGATCCTCCTCCTCTCCTCCCATATCCTGTATGTCCCGTGGATCGAGATGGGCACAATAACGGCGCCGGACCGGGTCGCAAGCTTGAAGCTTCCGTTATGGAATTCCCCCAACTCCGGCCCTCGGCTTCGAGTCCCTTCCGGGAATACGGCCATGGCGGCGCCGGAACGTAGGCGCTCGATCCCCCGTTCCATGGCCTTCCGGGCTTTGGACACCCTCTCCCTGTCCAGGAAGACGCCGCCCAGGGCGAAAATCCAGAGGTTCAGGAAGGGGAACCACGCGGCCTCCTTCTTCGTAATGAACCCTATGCATCCGGGAAGGTAGGCGAGAATCAGGGCGATGTCGAAGTTTCCCTGGTGGTTGGAAACGTAGCATACGGATCCCTCCGCGGGAATTCTTTCCAGTCCTTCGACGCGTACCCGGGTTCCGAGCACCGCTATCAGGCTGCGGGCCCAGAGACGGACGCAGGACCCGGTAAGCGGGCGAACGGCCCGGATACCCGCGGAATCCAGGATCCATAGGATCAGGGCGATCGGGGATGAGAGGGCGACGGTTACCCAGAAGTACAGAAAAAAGAGGAAGGTTCGCATACTGTGATAGAGTCGTTCAGGAATCCCGGGGTTGCAAGGGGGGGGTGCGGAGAAGCGTGCCTGAATTATGCTTCCGGTTCCGGATAGAACCCTTGACACTTCTGATATATCTAACGAGTATCATATTTCTATGGATTTTTCTTCGATCCGGAACGCACCTGCCGACCTCCTCCTGCGGGAACGGGTCTATGAATACCTAAAGAAGGCCCTTGCGGAGGGAAGACTGTCCCCAGGGAATTTCATGAACCTATCGGCCCTGGAAACGGATCTGGGCATGTCCCGAACCCCGCTTCGGGACGCCCTGCTGCGGCTGGAGGCCGAAGGGTTCGTGACCATACATTCCCGGCGCGGCGTGGTGGTGAACGCCCTGGATCCTAGGGCTGTGCGAAACATCTACCAGATCGTCGGGGCCCTGGAGAGCGCTGCCGCGGAAGAAGCCCGGGGAAGCGCCGGGGAAGAAACCTGGGACAGGATGGATCGGCTCAACCGGGAAATGAAGGAAGCCCTGGCGGAGGACGATTTCAACGAATACTACTCCCGCAACCTAGCCTTTCACGACGCCTTCCTGTCCCTTTCCGCCAACGAGGAGCTGCGGAACACCGTCCACATCCTCAAGGAACGGCTCTACGACTTTCCCCGGCAGAAGAGCTACCTGAGGGATTGGGAGACGGCCTCCGCCCGGGAACACGACGAAATCGTCCGTCTTTTCCGTTCCGGGGATTTTTCGGGCGCCGCGTCCTTTCTCCGGAATATCCACTGGTCCTATGCCCTCCAGGAAGATTACATCCGTTCCTACTACTTCCGGAACCCGGGCAGCCTAGTGGATAGCGCGCGATGACGGGTCTCCTGTTCGACGTCCGGAAATACTCCATCCACGACGGGCCGGGGATACGTACCGCCTTCTTCCTGAAGGGTTGTCCCCTCTCCTGCCCCTGGTGCCACAACCCGGAGGGTCTGACTTCGAAGGCGGAATTGTTGTTCCGGCCTGAGCGATGTCTTGGCCCGGAAGACTGCGGAGCCTGCCTGGAAGCCTGCCCTCGAGGCGCTGCGGAATCGGGATTCCTCCCCGCCGCGAAAACTCCGGAAGGCGGGAATCCTGCCCCGCGATCGGGATGCGTCGCGTGCGGGCTCTGCGTCCGGGTCTGCCCCTCCGAGGCCCGGCAGATCACGGGCTTCCGTCTCTCGGTGGAGGATGTCCTCCGACGGGCCCGGGAAGATGAGACCTTCTACGACGAATCGGGCGGCGGAGTCACCTTTTCGGGCGGGGAGCCCCTAAGCCAAGCGGGGTTCCTACTGGAATGCCTGGCGGCGCTGAAAGCCGCCGGCATCCGGACGGCCGTGGATACGAGCGGCTACGCGCCTGAGGGGATTCTCGAGAGCGCAGCCGCCCTGACCGACCATTTTCTCTACGACCTGAAGCACATGGACAGTCTGGAACATGAGCGCTGGACCGGCGTTCCGAACGACCGGATCCTGGAAAACCTGCGGTTCCTGATTGAACGGGGTTCTCGGGTCTGGATCCGGATCCCCTTGATCCCGGGGGTGAACGACGACGAGGAAAACCTCTCGGCGGCCGCGCGGTTTCTTACGTCCCTGGGATTCGGGCGAAGACCGGTGGACCTAGGGAATACCGTCGTCCAGATCCTGCCCTACCACGGATCGGCGCGGCGAAAGTACGCCCTGCGCGGTCTCGAGTATCCCTTCCAGGTCCCCCAGAATCAGAACGGCACGAGCCCCGGCAAGGCCGCAGAGCTATTCCGGGTTCGCGGGCTTGAAGCCTGCGTTGGAGGTTGAGATGAACGAACGGGTACGGGAACTTCGGGAGGAAAGCTTTTACGCGCGGCCTTCGGTCTCCGCGGAGCGAGCCCGGATCATCACCGATGTCTACAAGCGGCACGAAGGCCGGGTCAGCGTGCCTGTACTCCGCGCTTTGGCGTTCAAGGAGCTCTGCGAGAGGAAGACCATCTACCTGGATCCCCGGGAGCTGATCGTGGGCGAACGCGGCCCGCGGCCCAAGGCGTGCCCTACCTATCCCGAGCTTACCTGTCACTCCGTCGAGGACCTAGAGGTCCTGCGGACCCGTCCCATGACCTCCTATGACGTGGACGATTCCGTGATCGAGATCTACAGGACCGAGATCATACCCTTCTGGCGCGGACGCTCGATCCGGGACCGGGCCTTCGCGGACATCCCCCCCGAGTGGAAAGCCCTGTATGAAGCGGGGCTCTTCACCGAGTTCATGGAGCAGAGGGCCGCGGGTCATACGGCCCTGGATGGAAAGCTCTACAGGACCGGCCTTGCGGAGTTTCGGGAACGGATCCTGGCACGAAAGGCGTCCCTGGATCCGGAGGACCCGGACCGGGCTTCCAAGGTCGAGGAGCTCACGGCCATGGCGATCGCCTGTGAGGGAGCGATCCGCTTCGCGGAACGCCACGCGGAGAAGGCGGAGGAATTGGCCGCCGCCGAGTCCGACCCCGTACGGAAGGCCGAGCTTCTGGCTGTGGCCGAAACCTGCCGGCGCGTTCCAGCCCAGGCTCCCAGGACCTTCCGGGAAGCCCTGCAGGCCTACTGGTTCGTGCACCTGGGCACCATCACGGAGCTCAACGGCTGGGACGCGATGAGCCCCGGTCACCTGGACCAGCACCTGGCCCCGTTCTACGAAAAGGATCTATCCGAGGGCCGCCTGACCCGCGACTCGGCCAAGGAGCTGGTTTCCTGCTTCTGGATCAAGGTGAACAACACCCCCGCCCCTCCCAAGGTCGGGGTCACTGCCGCGGAGAGCGGTACCTACAACGACTTCACGAACATAAACCTCGCCGGGCTTACCCCGGACGGCAGGGACGGATCCTCGGAGGTTAGTCTGATTCTCCTGGAAGTCCTGGACGAGCTCAGGCTCCTCCAGCCCCAGGCGAACGTACAGGTCTCCGCGAGGACCCCGGACCGGGTCCTGAAGGAAGCCTGCCGGGTGATACGCAACGGCTCCGGATACCCTTCGCTCTTCAACGCGGACGAGGTGGTCCTGGCCCAGACGGCCATGGGCAAGCGCCTTGTGGACGCCCGGGAAGGAGGAACCAGCGGTTGCATCGAGACGGGCTGTTTCGGCAAGGAGGCCTACGTTCTTCACGGATACCTGAACGTGCCGAAAATCCTGGAACTGGCCTTGAACGACGGCACGGACCCCGTCACGGGCCGAAAGATAGGACCCTCGACGGGCCGGCCGGAGTCCTTCCGGGACTTCGAGGACCTCTATTCGGCCTTCCGAGCCCAGCTCGAATACGTGGTGGACTGGAAGGTCAAGGTCAGCGAAGACCTCGACCGGATGTACGGCCATAACGTGCCCGCCCCCTTCCTGTCCGTCTACATCGACGACTGTATACAGACCGGAAAGGACTACTACTGCGGCGGCGCCCGGTACAACACCGATTATATCCAGTGCGTCGGCCTGGGTACCGTCACGGACAGCCTTTCGGCGATCCGGACCCACATCTACCAGGAAAAGTCGATCGATTTCTCCACCCTGGGGACCGCACTGAGAGATGACTGGAAGGGCCACGAAGCCCTGCGACAGAAAATCCGAAACAAGACCCCCCTGTTCGGGAACGACGACGATCGGGCGGACGCCCTGGCCGTCCGGGTGCTGGAGACCTTGATCGAGGCCATCGAAGGCAAGAAGTCCTGGCGGGGCGGCACCTACCATGTCGACCTGCTCTCCACCACCTGCCACGTCTACTTCGGCCTGAAGACGGGGGCGACTCCGGACGGACGCCGGGCCCGGGCCCCCGAATCCGACGGCACCAGCCCCGCCCACGGATCCGATCGCTCCGGACCGACGGCGGTCATGAAGAGCCTGGGTAAGCTCGACCAGGCCAGGACGGGAGGAACCCTGCTCAACCAGCGCTTCCTTCCCGCGGCCTTGGCGGGAGAGCAGGGCATCGAAAAGCTGGCCTCCCTGGTCCGGGGATACTTCCGGATGGGTGGGCATCACGTACAGTTCAACGTCGTGGACGAGGCGACCCTGCGGGACGCCCAAAAGCACCCTGAAGCCCACCGGGGTCTCCTGGTTCGTGTGGCGGGGTATTCGGATTACTTCGTGGATCTCGACCGGAACCACCAGGAGGAGATCATCGCCCGGACGGCCCAGGAAGGATTCTGAGGGACCGTCGGAGTCCCGTGGGGGGGGACATGAGGGTCGTCGGCACCCGCATGGGCGGGCGGATCGAAGTTGCCGTCGGTTCCATCACGGAGTTCCGTGGGGACGCCATCGTAAACGCCGCCAATTCGGGGCTCCTCGGCGGGGGCGGCGTGGACGGAGCCATCCATGCCGCCGCGGGTCCCGAGCTCCTGGCCGAGTGCCGCCGTCTCCGGGAAGGCCCTCTTCGGGACGGGCTGCCCGTCGGCAAGGCGGTGGCCACCGGAGCCGGCCGCCTTCCGGTGAAGGCCGTCATCCATACGGTGGGACCCGTCTGGAGCGGAGGCGGCCGCGGGGAGGCGGACCTTCTGGCATCGTGCTATACGGAGTGTCTCTCCCTGGCCCGGGACCGCGGATACCGGACCATCGCCTTCCCGGCCGTCTCGACGGGCGTCTACGGATACCCGAAGGACAGGGCGGCCCGGGTGGCCTTGGAATCGATTGTAGGATTCCTTTCCGCCTGGGACCTACCCGAACGGGTAACCTTGGTGTTCTACACGGACGGGGACGCGGGTATCCTCAACGGACTACGGTGAGACTCCGTACTCCTTTAGCTTGGTCAACAGGGTCCTGCGGGTGATGCCCAGCTCCCGGGCCGTCTGCTCTCTGCGCCCGGAGTTCCGGTCCAGGGCGGCCAGGATAGCCCTGCGCTCCAAATCCGCCAAGGTCCCCGAAAGAGGTTCCTGCCCGCCCCGGGCCGTCCCCGGGCCGGAAGGCGTGAAGAACTGGAAGTCTCCGGCATCCAGGATCGGCTTGTCCGAGAGGATGAGAGCCCGTTCCACGGCGTTCTGGAGCTCCCGGACATTGCCCGGAAACTCGTAGCTCTCAAGGAGCGCCCGAGCCTCGGGGGAGAGGCCGTCCACCCGGCGGCCCATAGCCCCTGCGAGCTTGCGTATGAAGTACTCCGCCATGGGGACCACATCCCCGACCCTGGCCCGGAGGGGAGGAAGGACGATCCGGATGACGTTGATCCTGTAGTACAGATCCTCCCGGAACCGTCCTTCCCGAACCATGGCTTCCAGGTCGCGGTTCGTCGCCGCCACGATCCTCGCGTCCACGGGGATCCCCTGTACGCCGCCCAGTCGCTGGATCTTCCGTTCCTGAAGGGCCCGCAGGAGCTTGACCTGGAGCTGCAGAGGGAGTTCCCCGATCTCGTCCAGGAAGAGGGTGCCCCCCTGGGCGAGCTCGAAGAGTCCCTGCTTCCGGGAATCCGCCCCGGTGAAGGCCCCCTTCTCGTGTCCGAAGAGTTCGCTCTCCAGGAGGGTGTCCGGTATCGCGCCCAGGTTCACGGCGATGAAGGGGCCGGACCTCTTGGAAGCTTGGTGGGCCAGGCGGGCTGCCACTTCCTTCCCCGTCCCGCTCTCCCCCGTCAGGAGTATGGTGGCGGGGGTCACGGCCGCCTTTTCGATCAACCGCACGGCTTCCAGGATCCGGGGGCTGTTCCCGACGAGTTCAACGCGCTCCTCCGTGGATCTTCTCTCCGCCTCGGCGCCGTTCGACAGGGTACGCTCGCGTACGGCCTTCCGGAGCCTCAACACGAGTTCGTCCGGATCGAAGGGCTTGACCAGGTAGTCGTAGGCGCCCAGCTTCATGGCCTGGACCGCGTCCCCGACATCCCCGTGGGCGGAGGCCATGATGACGGGCACGTCGGGGCCGGATTCCTTGATCCAGCCGAGCAGGGTCATCCCGTCCATCCCGGGCATCCTAAGATCCAGGACCACCGCGTCCACGGTCTTTTCTTGGAGGATGGTCTGGGCCGCCCGCCCCTCCGGCGCCGTGAGGCACCCGATTCCCTCGGTTTTCAGGAACCCCTCCAGGGATCGGAGAAGATTCGGCTCGTCGTCCACAATAAGAACCTGCATGGCACCCTCTTATATTCGATCCGAACTTGCGCTCGGGAATTCCGGCCATATACTTATTCTCATGATCGAGAATAGCGGATCGTCCAAGCTTCGTGAAGCCGTGGTCTCCGGCATTTTCTACCCGGAAGATCCGGCAGCCCTGCGGGCCGCCGTGGAAGGCGAGCTCGGGAAGACAGCCGCGTTCCGGGACGAAGCCGCGGCGATCCTATCCCCCCACGCGGCGTTCGAGTACGCCGGCGCCGTCGCGGCCGCTGCCTGGACCGGGGCGTCGAACCGGGTCCCTGCCACGGTCGTACTGCTGGCCCCCTACCACATGGCGGAGGAATCCGCCGTCTGGCTTCCCGAGGCCGAGGTCTTCCAGACACCCCTGGGGGACGTGAAGGTCGACCGAGCCTACGTCGAGGAACTGGAAACCTGCGGCACCCTGTTCCGACAGAACGACATTCCTCATTTCGAGGAGCATGGAATCGAGGTCCAGCTGCCCTTCCTTCAGGTCCTCTACCCGAAAGCGTCCGTGGTTCCCGTCTTGCTTGGGAAGCCCACCCCCCCCGCGGTCGAATCGTTAGCAAAGGCCCTGGGCCTGATATTTTCGGATTCCCGGGAATCCGTCCTCTTCGTGGTATCGACGAATTTCGCCGGTCATTCCTCCGCGGAAGAGGCCTCCCGACGCTTCGAAAGGGTTCTTTCCTATCTTGACTCCGGGGATGACGGATCCCTGTACGAGGAGTATAGGAGCGAGACGCCGGACATGTGCGGCGTGGGCTGCCTGGCGTCCTTGATGCGTTCCCGCCTGCTCTCCGGAAAAACCTGGAGACTGCTCGGAAGGGCGGATTCCGGATCCAAACGGTCCTCGCCCTCGGAACGCATCGTGTACTACGCCGGGGGAGTCTGGGCATGAATTTCGAGGTATCTCCGGAAGAGCGTAGGGTCCTCCTGAAAACGGCCCGAGAATCCGTGGAATCCTACCTGGAACGCAGGGAACCGAACTGGCCTCCGGCCCCGGCCGCGTTGGCCGTACCCCGGGGAGCCTTCGTTACCCTGACGTCGGGGGGGCGCCTTCGCGGGTGCATCGGCCGGCTCACCCCCTCGGGCCCCCTGGTCGAAACCGTCCGATCCATGGCTAGGGCGGCCGCCTTCGAGGATCCCCGCTTCGCCCCCCTGGGCCGGGAAGAGTGGCCCGGGGTCCATATCGAAATTTCGGTCCTGGGACCCCTGGAGCGCCTGTCTTCCGTGGAGGATGTGGTCATCGGCGTGCACGGTCTGTATATCGTTCAGGGTTTCCGGGCGGGGGTGCTCCTGCCCCAGGTCGCCATAGAATGGGGATGGGACCGGGACGAGTTCCTGGTCCAGGTATGCAGGAAGGCGGGACTCCCCTCGGGGGCCTGGAAGGATCCCACCGCGGAGCTGTATCGATTCGAGGCGGCCGTATTCGGAGAGTGATTCCGGCATGGAACGGCCGCGACCTTCGCCGCGCCTCCCCGGGTGCGTTCGGCGGAAGGGTGAACCGCTTCCTTGACGATACGGCTACGCCGGTTTCATGAATCCCCGATCGGGGATGGAAAGCGGATGTTGAAGGTGGTACCCTCAGCCCTCGTCACGCTCAGACTCCCCTTCAGCTGATCGACCAGGAGCCGGACGAGGGTCAATCCCAGGGAATCACTGTTCTCAAGATCGATTCCCGGGGGAATGCCGACCCCGTCGTCGGAGACCGTTAGCTCCGCGAATCCATCCGGGGTGAGGCGGAGATGAATGAGAATAGAACCCGTCCGGCCTTCGGGGAAAGCGTATTTATGGGCGTTGGTTATTAGCTCATTCAGTATCAGCCCGCAGGGAATCGATGTGGAGACGTCGAGTTTGACATCCTCAATCCGGCAGGATAGATCGATGCCCTGATCCTGACCGTAGACCATCCCCAGATGGGACAGGAGCCGACCGACATATTCCTTCATGTCGACCCGAGAGTAATCCCTGGATCTGTACAGCTCCTCGTGGACTAGGGACATGGCCTGTATCCTGTCGCGGCTGTTCTGGAAGGCCTTCAGGGCCTGTTCCGGAGTCTTGATCATGGAGGACTGCAGGTTCAGGAGGCTGGATATGATGCTCAGGTTGTTCTTCACCCTGTGGTGAACCTCCCGCAGCAGGATCTCCTTCTCTGCCAGGCTTTCCTTGAGTTCCTGCTCGATCCGCTTCCTTTCTGTGACGTCCACATGGGTGCCGACCAACCTGAGGGCCGTGCCGGATTCGTCCCGGGCGATGACTTTCCCACGGGAATAGATCCAGCGCCAGCTGCCGTCCTTGGCGCGCATCCTGTACTCGATTTCCAGGGTGTCCTGGGCGCCTTCGATACAGGCCCGGTTCACGGCAAAGGCTCGTTCCCGGTCCTCCGGATGGACCAGCTTTTTCCAGGAGTCTCCCCGGCCCGGGAATTCTCCGGGTGCGTATCCGAGAATCTCGTAATAGGCGGGGTTGTAGTACGCTACGTCCGTCGGGACGTCCAAATCCCATAGCCCGTCCTGTGTGGCTTCCATGCTGAGCTTGAATCTCTCCTCGCTGGCCCGGAGAGCCTCGAGGGTCCGCCGGGCTTCCAGGTTATCCGAGAGGATCTTTCCGGCCAGGATGGTCGCCAGGGGATAGAGGATCAGGATCGGAATACCGATCCGCCTAAGAACCAGGATGCCATCCCCCTTGGGCAGGAAGACCGTCATGCAGAGCATCGCGACATGGACGGCCACTCCGAAGCCATAGAGCCTCGTCGAAGAGAAGGGGCCGTTCTCCGGATTATGCCGAACCCGGACGATGATCCCGAGGGCAGCCGAGGATAAGGCGACGGCCACCCCCATTCCCGTCCCGCTCCCGCCCAGAACCACGCGATATACGATAGCCGCGCCGGCGGCAATGGATGCGGAAACGGGGCCGAAGTAAAGGGCGCATAGGCTGATCATCACCGAGCGGCCGTCGAAGATCAAACCGGGTCCGAGAACCAGGGGCCGGGTCATTCCGATGATCGTGGTCGCGGCGAACAGGGCTCCTTGCAGGACGGATCGTTGAAGGGATTTTTCCTTAAGCCGCTTGTCGAAGAACCCTGCGAGTATGGTCAGGGATACAAGGAGGGTGAGGTTGAGAATGAGATCGACGGACGCGGCTAACCAGTTCACCTGGACTCTCCTGCTATCTCTAGGTCCGATCTAAAGGTATTTGGCGACCTATCCACAGTATGGACAATTTGTCGATTTTTTTCCATCTGGCCAATTTCAACAGTCGGTCACTTTTGAAATTGGCTTCGCGATTGGGCGCAGCGGTTGCGACGCAACCGCTGCGCCCAATCGCGAACTTCAAGGTGTTTTTTATCATCAATCCCGGTTCCTAGCGGGGTTCCCTGAAGTCCCGCGACCGGATCATCGACCTCGGCCTCGTCCCTACGGTAGGAAGCCCAGTCCTCGGGGGTATTGATGTTCCGGAACAGGCCCCAGTCCGGGTAGAGGGAACGAACGACGGATTCCTCGATCCGGAGGTGCTGGAGCCCGGAAAGGACGGATCCGATGGAACAGGATCGATCCGGGATGGTCCGTCGCGAGAAACAGGATTCTATATGGGGAAGGAGATCCCGGGAATAAAAGGCGTGGAAGGGCTCAAGATGGTTCCCGTAGCCTGCCGCGGCCGCGAGGGGCGCGCGACCGGCCCCCTCTTCCCGAAGTATCGCCTCCGAGAGCGTCCGGACCCACCGGGCATCGAATTCCGGAGTGTCGCAGGCCACCACGTAGACCCAGGGGGACGAGGAGGCCGACAAGGCGGCATGCAAACCGGACAAGGGGCCGAAGCCCCGGACTCTATCCGGGAAGGCCTGTAGGGGTCCGGGGTAGGCCCGGTAGCCCTCGGGCCGGTTCGTAACGATCATGAATTCCGGGAAGACGGCACCCAGGCGATTAAGTATCCGGAAGGCCAATGGCATGCCTCCCGCGTCAAGAAACTGTTTGTCTCTTCCCCCCATCCTCTCGCTGGCTCCGCCGGCCAGTACGGCGGCGGCGCGGAACCGATGCTCCGGGGCGGAGGACTCAAGGGCTAAGGATCCCGGGGATTCGGGTTCGTACTCCGTCATTGCCGGATTCTACCCTGTTTCCCGTAAGCTCGGGAAGGATTATACTGACTCCGGAGGACGCGGATGGCCGTACGCGAACTTGACCGAATCCTGAACGCCCGAACCACCCGCGATGGGGCCGGAGTCACGGTGCACCGGGTCTTCGGCGTGGGAACCGAGAACCTCACCGATCCCTTCCTTCTCCTGGACGAAGTCAACTCCTGTATTCCAGAAGAATATTCCGCGGGGTTTCCCCTCCACCCGCATCGGGGAATCGATATAGTCACCTACATGCTCTCGGGGTTCCTCCGCCAGGTCGATTCTTTAGGCAAGGCCTGCATGATCGGCCCCGGGTGCCTGCAGTGGCTGACCGCGGGTTCCGGAGTGATCCACGAGGAAATGCCCCTGGAATCCGCGGTCCTTAGGGGTTTCCAGATTTGGATCAACCTTCCTAGGGCGGGGAAGATGGTCGATCCCCTGTGCCGGGAAGCGGCTCCTGAAGAGATCCCCGTCGTCCCCATCCTGGGGGGCAAGGTGCGGGTCCTGGCCGGGCGTTTCGGCGGGGCCTCCGGACCCGTGATCGGGGTCCAGGGCAAGCCGGGCTTGCTGGATGTCGAACTGGACCCGGGAGCCGTATTCCTGACGGACCTGCCGCCCGAACGGACAGGCATCGTCCACATCTTCGAGGGAGGCCCGGCCGAGATCGGATCGGTCCGGACGGAAGAACTGCCGGAATCGAGCGCCTTCCTTCTCGGGACGGGCGACTCGGCTCGGCTCCGGGCCGGACCCCGGGGGGCCCGGTTCCTCCTCCTGTCGGGAACCCCGCTGAGGGAACCGATCGCGTGGAAGGGCCCCGTGGTCATGAACGAGATGAGCGAGGTGGACCTGGCCTACAAGGAATACGGCACGGGTACCTTCGTGAAGGCTTTATAGGGGCCGCCCCCTTCGTCCGCGGGTGCCCGGCTCACGATCCGCCCTCGGAACACCCGTCGGAATCAGCGTCCGAAGCTTCCCAATCGTTTCTTGGCCCTCTTGTACCAGTACGTTCGCAGTCCTTCCGCGACCCTGTAGGCTGAATAGAGAGGTCGGCGCAGGGGATAATCCCAGGATCCCGCGTACCTACGGATCCTGCCTCCGAATCCGGTCTTGAACCGGTACAACCCGGCCATAGGGTGTCCGGGGTCGTCGGAGGGGGGGATTCCGAAGAGATCGTAGCGGCCGCAGCCCTCGTCCCGGGCCGCTCGGATGGCCGCCCACTGGAGGGCGTAGGCGGGCATGAGATTGCGGTGTTCGTCCCCGGAGGCCCCATAAAGGTATACGGCCTCTCCGCGCAGGAAGGACGTGATGATAGCCGCCAGGGGTTCCCCTCGGTACCGGGCTATCCATACCCGGATATCCGGAGCCCCGGGGCCGTATTCCTTGGCCAGGCTCAGGAGCCGGCGGTAGTACCCTTCGGGATGGAGGGCGATGCGATCCCGGCGGGCGGTAGTCCGGTACAGGGAATAGAAGGCGGCCACCCCCTCCGGTCCCGTCTCCGAGTCCACGACGACTCCCTTCTTCTCGGAGTACTTGATATTGTACCGCCATTTCGGCTTCATCCGGGACAGGAGATCCTCGTCGGAAGCTCCCCGAAGATCGAGAACGACGGTGTCCGGGGGCTGTACGTCCGCCCTCGCCCTAAGGAAGGGAGGCTTCGGCTCGGGGGGCTTCGAAATCGATCCCGTCGATACGGAAACCTCGCCGGGCTCCGGCGCAGTTGAGGCCCGGATCCCCCGAGGGGCGTCCGCGTCCTCCATGTACCAGGGAAGGTCCATCCGAAGAAAGACGCAGGACCTGGAAAGGCGGGGCCGAAGGGCTTCCGAGATCTTCCTCAGATCCTCCGTGTCCGCGGACCCGGATACTTCCGGACCGGGTCCCCTGGGAATATAGGCGAAGGAAAAACCCCGGGCCAGGTTCCGCTCCAGGACAAGAAGAGGGATCCCGGTATCTTCGTTCACGAAATGGAGGGGCTTCCACCCGAACTCGGACTTGAAGGCCCCCCAAAAGCCTGTCTGGAGAAAGGTTCCCGAACCGGCGTCGCAGTCCTCGGGCGCGGCAGGCCGCAGAATCTCGGGTTCCGAACCGGCCCGTCCCTTCTCAGCCGACATGCCCGTCCGTCACGCGCTCCGTTTTCAGGGGCCGTCCTTCGGACAGAAGAGGCTTGGAACCGACCATGACGATGCCCTGTTCGGCCCGGATCGGCATCGAGAAGAAGGTGTCGATGTCGATCTCCGCGGGGGGCTCGCCGTAGCTTCCCTCCGGGCCAATCCGGGTGCCCGGGGCCGCCCAGGGAACATCCAGGACTTCCACGACCTCGTGCCCCTCCGGGCCGTCCTTGGAGGCGGCCAAGAGCATCACGCGGCTTTCCACGCCGCGGAGCTTGGCGGGCTTCAGATTATTGACCAGGACTATGGTCTTTCCCAGGAGTTCTTCCTCCCTGTAGAAGGGCACCAGGCCGGAGACGATCACCCGTTCCGCTCCGGACCCGTCGTCCAGGGTCTCGATGTAGAGCTTGTCCGCCTTGGGGTGGCGCTCGATCCTTACGATTTTTGCGGTCCTGAGGTCCACGAGCCGGGCGAACCGTTCTTCCACGGGCAGGTCGGCATAGGGCATAGGTGCCGGCGCGGGGGCGGACTGCCCGGGCTGGGCGGAAGAGGCGGCGGAGTTTCCAGCCCCCGCGGGGGTCGCCGGGCTGGGCGCGGGTGTTCCTGCCGGAGCGCCGGACCCGGTTTCGGCGCCGGCCTTCCCGGATTCCCGGTCGGCCCGATCCTTCTGGCTGCCCGCATACCGTTCCCTAAGCTCGGCGATCCGCTCGTCTTCGAGCTTGGAGAACAGGACCTCCGGAGCCGATACCCGTCCTAGTCCCTCCAGATTGCCTAGGTCTTTCCAGACGAGGCCGTCGGGGCCTCCCACCCGGAGGCCGAAGAATCCGGCCAACTTTTCAGCGGCCCGGGGGATATAGGGATGCATGAGGATGGCCAAGTCCTTGAGAACATAACAGAGGTCCCGGATAAGGGAGGCGGCCTTGGCGGGATCCTGGGTGCGGGCCTTCCAGGGCTCCCCGTCCTGGAAGCGCTTGTTGGCGATCCCGGAAATCGAGAAAGCCGCTCGGAAGGCGTCCCGCAGCTCCGCGCGCTCCAGGTGTTCCGTTATCCTTTCGTATACTTTCTTGATTTCCCCCCAGAAGGCGGCATCCGGATTCCCGTCCGGTACTCGGCCGTCATAGAACCTCTGGACGAAGGTCAAGGTCCGGTTGACCAGGTTTCCCAGGTTCCCGATCAGCTCTCCGTTGACCTTTTCCTGGAAATCGCTCCAGGTAAAGGTCACATCGCTCTTCTCGGGGCGGTTGTAGTAGATGTAGAAGCGCCACACGTCCGCGGGGATACCGGAATCCACGGCGTCGTTGCCGAATACACCGATCCCCTTGGACTTGGAGAATTTGCCGCTCTCGTAGTTCAGGTACTCGGTGCTGGACATATGGTGCAGCATGGTCCAGGGGCGCCCGGAACCGAGAAGCGTGGAGGGGAAGATGACGGTATGGAAGGGAATGTTATCCTTCCCGATGAACTGGTACAGCTCGACATCCCCAGGCGACTGCCACCACCTCCTCCAGTCCCCGCCTTTCTCGTCGGTAAGGCAGGCGGTGATGGAGATGTAGCCGATGGGCGCGTCGAACCAGACGTAGAAGACCTTCTGTTCGAACCCCGGCTTGGGGACCGGTATGCCCCATTTCAGGTCCCGGGTTATGGCCCTCTCCCGCAGACCGTCCCGGATCCAGGCTTGCGTCATCTGGATCGCGTTGTTCGCCCAGAAGCCCTTGACGCTGGCCTCCTTCATCCAGGCTTCCAGTTTGGGGCGGATGGCGGGGAGATCTATGTATAGATGAGAGGTGGACCTGGGCTTGGGGGCGGCTCCGCAGGTGGAGCACTTGGGTTCTTTCAGCTCCGTGGGATCCAGGAGTTTTCCGCAGTTCTCGCACTGGTCCCCCCGGGCGTCCGGATAGGCGCAGTGGGGGCAGGTGCCCCGGACGTAGCGGTCCGCCAGGAACCGGCCGCAGGATTCGCAGTAGAGCTGTTCGATCGACTGCTCCTTGACGTACCCCGCGGCGTCGATGTCCCTGAAGAGCCCCTGGACGATCTCGGTCTGCTGGGGGGTGCTGGTGCGGCCGAACTTGTCGAAGGAAATGCCGAACCACGCGTAGATATCCCGATGAACGACGAAGAAGCGGTCGCAGAGCTCCCGGGGCGTGATCCCCTCCTCCAGGGCCTTGGTCTCCGTGGCGGTGCCGTACTCGTCGGTGCCGCAGACGTAGAGGGTCTCGTACCCCCGGAGACGGCAGAACCGGGCGAACACGTCCGCGGAAAGGACCTGGATCAGATTGCCCAGGTGGGGGATGTTGTTGACGTACGGAAGGGCGCTGGTGATGAGTCTTCTTTTCATGGCGGTTCAATATGGTCCCGGGGCGCCGGGGATGTCAAGGTTCCGAGGATCCGCTGATCGCCGGATGCGCGCGGATCCCCGATCGCAGACCATCAGAATATGACGCGGGCT
>JAAYUR010000230.1 GCA_012517645.1 Treponema sp. | reverse complement strand
TTCTGCCGATGCTTCTATCGTAGGAGGCCCTCCGGATGATTCGAGGATGGTACACCGGCGCCAGCGGCATGGCGGCCCAGCAGGTTCGGCTGGACGCGATCTCCAACAACCTGGCCAACGTGGACACCGACGGCTACAAGCGGGAGACCGCGGTCCACAAGGCCTTCGCCCAACTGCTGTTGCGCCGGATGAACGACGACGGCCAGTACCTCCACCCCCTGGGCTCGGGGGACATGTCCCCGGTGATCGGCAAGCTGGGCACGGGTGTCGAGACGAACGAGCTCTTCGTCGAGTTCCAGCAGGGCGCCCTGAAGCAGACGGAGAACGATTTCGACCTGGCCCTGGACGGAAAGGGCTTTCTCTGCGTCCAGACCCCCGACGGCGAGCGCTACACCCGGAACGGGGGCTTCATCCTGGGCAAGGAAGGGTACCTGGAGACCAAGGACGGCTATCCCGTCCTGGGGGAGAACGGGCCCATCCGGATCAAGGCCAACAACTTCCAGGTGGACGCCCAGGGCAAGATCTGGGTCAACCGATCCTGGGCGGACGACGATCCCACGCGCCTGGTGGGCCGGGAGCAGAACGAGTGGGAGGACACCTTCCACATGGACACCCTGAAGCTCGTGGACTTCAAGCGGGACCGCTACCTGGCCAAGCAGGGATCCAGCCTGTACGCGTCCACCGAAGAGAGCGGGGAGGCTCGGCTCTTCGCCCCCGGCCGGGGACCCAAGGTGATCCAGGGTTTCGTGGAGGCCTCCAACGTGAATCCCGTGACCGAGATGGTGCGGATGATCGAGGTCAACCGCGCCTACGAAGCCAACCAGAAGACCATCCAGTCCCACGACGGAATGCTCGGGAAGCTGATCAACGAAGTAGTGAGGGTATAACGCATGGTACGAAGCTTGTGGACCGCCGCCAGCGGCATGATCGGACAGCAGGCCAACATCGACACGATCTCGAACAACCTGGCCAACGTGAACACCTCGGGGTTCAAGAAGGTCCGGGCGGACTTCGAGGACCTCATCTACCAGACCGTCCGGGTGGCCGGCACCCCCGCCACCGAGGACACCGTGGTCCCCGTGCCCGTGCAGATGGGCCACGGCGTCAAGCTGGCCGCCACCCAGCGGCAGTTCACCCAGGGAGCCCTGCAGAACACGGAGAACCTTTCGGACATCGCCATCCAGGGGGACGGCTTCTTCCGGATCCTCCTGTACGACGGCACCTACGGCTACACCCGGGACGGGGCCTTCAAGATCGACTCCAACGGCCAGATCGTCACCTCCAACGGCTACCGCCTCCTGCCGGAGGTCACCCTGCCGGAGAATTTCATCCCCGAGACCCTGACCATCTCCCAGGACGGCCGGGTCAACGTTAAAGTGCCCGGCAACGACGACCCCGTCCTGGTGGGTCAGCTCGAGCTCTACCGCTTCCCCAACCCCGTAGGCCTCACCGCCATCGGGGAGAACCTCTTCAAGGTGTCCAACGCCTCCGGGGACCCCATCGCGGGGCGGCCGGGTTACGACGGGATGGGCAAGACCATCCACAAGTTCCTGGAGATGTCGAACGTCTCGGTGGTCCGGGAGATGGTCAACATGATCGTGGCCCAGAGGGCATACGAGTTCAACTCCAAGGCCATACAGACCAGCGACAACATGCTGGGCACCGCGACGGCGTTAAAGCGGTAGACGGTGAACAGTGAACGGTAAACGGATACTGCGACAGATTCGCGGCCGGCTACCGCGCCATGGCGTGGGATGCGGCCGGGGATCTTGCTTCACTTCCGTCCA
>JAAYUR010000203.1 GCA_012517645.1 Treponema sp. | reverse complement strand
GGGTGTCGACGTACTGCGTGTCCCCGTGGCGGGTCGTCTTGAGGACCGCCGCCGTGGCGCCGATCTGGTCGAAATAGTCGTACTCGCCGTTCACCTGCTCCACCCGGACGGCCCCGCGGAAACGGGTGTCCATCTGCTGGAGAGCCAGCGTGACGTTGGCGTGGTACTGGTTCACAAACGCGGTGGTGATCTGCACAGACATGGTGATTCCCCCTTACGAAAGTTTGGTGGAGCTAACTTTCGCCGGAGGTCTGCCCCCCTGCGCGGGGGAACCTGGCTACCGTTTCCGTCCGGTTGGACGGCCCGTCTTTACCGGGCTGTCAGCGGGACCTTTCGGTTTCTCCGCGCCCTCCTGTCCGCCCTTGAGCCACTTGTAGTAGGCGTCCGCCAAGGGGAACGGGTTCGCGACCCTCTCCTCCGACGCGGTGCTGACAACCAGCTTCAGGGCGAACATTCGGACGGCCATGTCGTCCATGGCTATTCCTCCTGCGGGTATGCGGCCTCGTGGAGCCGGAGCATCTCCGCGACGGCCTCGTTATGCCCCGGCTTGTAGCGGTCGTGGTACGGGTGGTTCCAGTCCGCGAGGATGGCGTTGATTTTGCTCTTCGCGTCCGACGGGGCCATGGACGCCCCGGCGGTTCCCCGCAGGCCGTCCTCCTTCAGCCCCTTCCCGATCTTCGCCATCATCTTCACGACGGCGGGATGGTCCCCCAAACCGGTGGAGTCGAGCAGGTCGACCAGGGACTCGTCCCCGTGGTACCGCAGGGCTCTCCGGGCCGCCTCCACGTTCTCGGCGAACGACGGCCCCCACTCGGCCTTCAGGGCGGAGACCCACTCCTCCCGGGTCTTCGAAGCCCCCTGGAGCTTCTCCCCCGCGAGCGAGTTATACCAGTCGTACAGCCCCCTGGCCTGCTTCGCCGAGAGGCCGAGCTTGTGAGCCTGCTCGCGGAACGCCTTCTCCGCCCCCTCGTCGTAGCCCGGCAACCCTTCCGGCCTCTCGAACTCGTAGGCGTCCGGCGTCTCCGGCCTCCCCAGCCTCCGGTAGACGTCCTCCCACAGCGGGTCGGACTCGTCCTTCGGCATCGGGATCTTTTCCCGGCCGATGAGCCTCTGGGCGTTGACGTAGCTCTTCGCCAGTCCAGCCAGGTCCCTGATCGGCTCGAGGCTCGGGTCCGACCGGATCTCCTCCGGGAGGGACGCCTTCCAGTCCTGCGCGTCCTGCCCGGCTTCCGCGCCGACTTCCTGCACCGGCAGATCGGCTTCACTCATCGATCGCTACCTCCTGTTTTTCTATGGGGTCCTTCAGCCTGGCGAGGACGTCGAGCAGAACCGACCTCCTCCCCTCGTTGAAGGCCGTTGCGCAGGGGTCCCCCGGAACGAACGTCCGGGAGTCCCCGAAACAGATCGCCCGGAGGTGAGAGAGAACCTACGCGCCTTCGGGCGAGTCGAACACCTTGCGGTACAGCTGTCTCAGCTGGGCTTCGCTCTTTTGCCCCATGTCATCCCCCCATGGCCCCCGTCAGGGCCCCCAGCAGACCTGCGCCGGGGTCCGCCTGCGAGGCGTCCTTCCCGGCCTTCGCCAAAGCCTGCGCCATCTGGGCCTCCTGCGCCGCCATCATGGCGGCGTTCCGTTCCTGCCGGATGGCCTGAACCTCCTTCGCGTCCCGGATCGCCGACGGGGAAACCCCGGAGAGCTTCCACGCCTCCCTCGCGATCTCATCCAGGTCGATGGTGTCCGTGATGTCCGGCTTCATCTGGATCAGCGGGGCCAGCACCGCAATCCCCTGGTTGATGCTGGTGAGGTCATTCAGCCTCTGGGCCCTCGCCATGGGGGACTCGTAGACGAAGGGGTCCCCGGCGATCCCTTCCGGCGGGGGCAGGATCATCCCGGCGCGGAACAGGATCCCGTACGCCCGCTTCACCAGCGGGTTCAGCAGGTCCCTCTCCAGACGGTCGTAGTTCGGGCCGAGGATCCGCATGTTCTCCTCGGTCCGCTGGAGGACCTCCGTGGCGGTCATCCGGTCGTTGTCGATGAGCGAAAGCTGCTGGTAG
>JAAYUR010000262.1 GCA_012517645.1 Treponema sp. | reverse complement strand
ATCTGGAAAAATCGGAACTGAATGTAACCTGACCCCCCAAGGAAAGGCCTGCAATCCTTTTCGCTTCCGGGGGATCCATGAGCGAAGAAAGGAGAGGTTCCAGGGGCGAAAGCTCATAGGGGTCGAGATTGACCGCCGCCTCTATAAAGGGACGGGCTCCCGATGCCAGCGAGCCTTCCCAGGAAATGCGCCGTATTGCCGGAGACTCCGCAGCTTCGGACGGATCCCGGCTCGGCGGCGGGGAAGGCAGATCCAGGCTCCCCCGGAAATCGAGGGATCCCGGGTTCCGTTCGGTCAGGACCGCAAGCTTCGAGAATTCGACGTCCGCCAGCCGGGTCGAGTCGGAGTACAGGAATATCCCCCGGCCTTCCCCCACCGCCCGCACATTCGTCTTCACAGGCAGGCGGCCTCCCCGGGCGCTATACTCCAGGTCCGCGCTTATGGTCATGGAGGATAGATCGGGCTTGAAGGTACCGCGAGCCCGGAAAAAGCCGTTCGGCGAGCGAACCTCCAGAGCCCGCAGGAAGATCCCGTCCAAGCCCCCGTCCGCGGAGACACGGAACTCAAAGTCATCCCCCAGGAATCCCGGAGGCAAGGAACCCGCAAGATCCGCGGTCAAGCGCGGATTCCTCCAAATCTGCGGATACCTTAGGTTGACATGCCCCGTGTACGGCTTCCGGAACCAGGGAGCCCAGGTGGTTTCCCCTCTGCCCGCGGGGTGACCCAGCCGGGAAAGGTACAAGGATTCGAACCCGAGGTCCAGCTCCAGGGAACCCGATCGGGAATCGTATCGAGCTAGAAGATCGAAGGGAGCGTCGTCCCGGACCTTGCGGGCTTCCAGCACCCCGTCCTGGAAGAGGACGGAAAACTCCTGCCGTTCCAGAATGCCCGAGTCCGAACGAGCGGACAGGGCGATGGTAAACCGCGCCGCCGTCATCCCCCGGTTGGAGCTTCCCCGGATGCTGATCGGGACGGAAATCCTGGAGAACGGCAGGCGGTCGTCCCGGGAAGTTCCCGAGAAGGTCCCTTCCAGTGCGACGACGACTTCCCGTTCCGTGAGCACCAGATCCAGCGCGCGGATCTCCGCTGTCCACAGGGCGTTACGCTCCGGATCCCGCAGGGACACGCGCAACCTGCGGGCGGAGATAGCCATCCGTTCGGGGGCGCCGCCCTCCCCGGAGCCGGCGTTCAGGAGGCTTTGTATCCTCGAAAGAAGGGCTTTGTCCTTCGATGAGTCCAGGTCGATCTCGACGTTCCGGAGGGTGACGCGCTCCAGGGCTTCCCCCGCCGACCCCCTCCCGAGGAGGGCCGATAGGGCGGCCGCAAAGCCGTACTCCGCCTCGATTCGATCCGCCCGAAGGAGATTCCTGCCCAGGGCATCCGCAAGTCCCACGTAGGACAGCCTCAGGGCGCCCAGGATCGAGGGCGAGGCTCGGCCGTAGGACAGTACAACGCCCAGGTTCCGTTCCGCCGCGGACATGGCATCCGCAAGAGCGGACTTGACCCGCTCGGACCCGAACCTGTCCAAGGGCAGGGCCGCGAGGGACGCGCAGAGGAGTATGGCGATGCAAGCCCCCGCTCCGCTCGGAAGGCGGGACTTTCCGGTCGTGTTCACCCTGGACACCTTAGCATAAACATAGCGCGGCGGTCATGCGGCCGCTTGATGAGGTTTCGCCGTAGGGATATCCTGGACCGATGAACAACCAGGCAGCGGAAGGCCGGGAGGTCTGGGACCGCTTTATCGTATTCGAGGGCATAGACGGAACCGGAACGACGACCCAGAGGCACCTTTTGTCCGCGACTCTCACGGAACGATCCATTCCGTTCCACTCCACCGCGGAACCGACGGATTCCGAGATCGGCCGACTCATCCGCCGAGTCCTCTCGGGAGACCTGCGGATCGAGCCCGAAACTCTGGCCTACCTGTACGCCGCCGACCGGAACGAGCACCTGTACGGGCCGCAAGGGATCCGGGATCACCTCGAATCGGGGGAAGTCGTGATCTGCGACCGGTATATCTTCTCCTCCCTCGCCTACCAGGGCTGCACCTGCGGACTCGAGCTTCCGGACCGGCTCAATCAAGGATTCCCCCTGCCTTCCCTGCTCATCTACTTCGAGCTTCCTCCCGAACGGGCGGTCTCCCGCATCTCGGGGAGAGGCGCTCCGGATCTGTTTGAACGAGGCGAATTCCTATCCCAGGTATCCCGGGCCTACGAGGGGATCCTGGAACGGTTCGAAGCCCAGGGCATGAAGATCCTCCGGGTGAACGGAGCCCGATCGATCCCGGAAGTGGCGGAAGACATCCGCAAGGCCGTCCTCTCCTAGGTCGAAGGAATAACAACGTCGGAATAGGGAAGGTTTCCGTCCCCGGAGCGGGTTGTCACGGATTTCGCCGGATCTTCCGATACTATATTCGGTATGAAACGCTTTTTCCTTCTCGTTCTGCTGTCCCTTGGCGTGGTCGCCTGCGCCCTGGCGTACCCGGTCTATTTCAAGGAGCAGTACTATCGCCTTTTCCATACCCACTACATCCAGTACCCCGATGACTCCATCGAGAACATTTATTGGCTTGAGCGGGCGCGGGAGGCGGATTTCTGCAATCCCTTGTACGCGCTGGCCAAGATCGATACCGAGCGGCAGTGGGAGCGGTACCGCTACCTGTTGAACATGCACCTGGAACTCAAACTGATCGAGCAGCACCTGGCGTTAGGCTCGAAATTCGACAAACGCGTCGCCTATTTCTACAACGCCCCCTGGAAGGACCAGAACCTGGAAAGTCTCAAAATCGCCGAGACCGCGTACAAGGCCGCCCTGGCCTACTGGCCGACCGCCGTGGAGTGGGCGCGGAAGGCGGAAACCCTTCGTTTCGTTCGCCTCCCGGAGGTGCAGGCCTGGGAGGATCAGGCGCACCGTATCGTCTCCGGGGACCTCGACTACGCGGACATCATCGCCGACGAACTGTCCCGGCTGTACCGGGTGAGGGCGGCCTTCGAATCCATGTCCTTCACGTACTGACCCCGCTGGGGACCCGGTCCGGGAGGGTCTACGGATCGAGGAACACCACGTCCTCCGAACGGGCGACCACCCGACCCGCCCCCTCTCCCAGCACGTCTTCCATTCGGTCCGAGCGCAGACCCCGCACCATCGAGAGCTCCTCCGAGGAAAGGCAGGCTATGGCCTTGGCGATACCGTTCACAAGGACCACGTCCCCTTTCCGGAAAGAGCCTTCCACGCCCGTGACCCCCCGAGGCAGCAGGGACCCGTTCCTTCGGAGCGCCTCCAGCGCTCCCTCGTCCACCAGGATTGAGCCCACGGGGCGGGTATGCTTGATCCACCGTTCCCGGTTCCGGAGCCTTCCCGGGGCGTCGAACAGGGTTCCTACAGGCCGGCCGGACAGAAGGCTCGACAGAATGCCCGGCGTCCGGCCCCGGGCCAGTACCACCCGGCAGCCGGCGTCCCGGGCTATACGAACCGCGGCCAGTTTCGTGCGCATCCCCCCGGTAGAAAACTCGGTTCCCCGGTCCCCGGCGGCCGCAAGTATGGAGGGTCCCAGTTCGTCAACGTAGGATATGCGCCGGGCTTCGGGATTTGTCCGGGGATTCGAATCATACAACGAGTCCACGTCGGAAAGGAGGATAAGCAGGTCCGCGTCGATCTTGCTGGCTACGAAGGCGGACAACTGGTCGTTGTCCCCGAAAGCGATCTCGGATGTGGATACCGAGTCGTTCTCGTTGAAAACCGGGAGAACCCGGAGCTGCAACAGGCTCTCCACGGTATTCCGGAGGTTCAGGTAGGCTTCCCGACGATCCCAGGCGTCCCGGGTAACCAGGAGCTGGGCCGTGACGATACCGTAGACGCGGAAGGCCTTCCGGTACTCCTCCATGAGGATGGGTTGGCCGATCGCGGCGCAGGCCTGGCGAACCTGGATGTCCCGGGGGCGACGGTCCATACCTAGGGCTCGGGCGCCCAGCCCCACAGCGCCGGATGTGACGAGCAGGAACTCCTTCCCCGTCCGCGACAAGTCGGAAAGTTCCGCAGCGGTCCGGTGGAGAAACTCCGCATCGATTGCGCCGGGCTCCCTGCGGCCCGGGCCCGGCCGGCCTTCGGACTCCCCGGGCTGGACGATGGTGTTGGTTCCGATCTTCACGACGATCCGGCGCGCCCTCGCAAGGGCGCTCCGAGCCGCCATCTCGGGATCTTGTTCCGAGGGAGGGGACGCGCGCCCCCGTGCCGGATTATCCGGTTCCATACAAGCCTCCAACCTCCTCCGGGAGATCCCGATGCTCGAACCTTCGGATCCCGTCGCAAAAGTCCGCCACCGTGTGGCCTTCTCCCTCCAGGAGCCATTTATAGGTCAGGATGCCTTCGACCCCCATGGGTCCCCGAGCATGGATCTTGCCGGTAGAGATGCCTACCTCGGCGCCCAGACCGTAGCGGTACCCGTCGGCGAATCGCGTACTGGCGTTCAGGAAGACCGACGACGAATCTACGAGGCCCAAGAACGTCCGGCCGGCTTCCCGGGATTCCGTGACGATGCAATCCGTGTGTCCGCTTCCGTACCGGTTGATGTGGTCCACAGCCGTTTCCAGGGAATCGACGATACGTACCGCCATGCGCAGGTCCAGGTATTCCACGGACCAATCGGAATCAGCCTTTACAGTCCTGCTGGGCCTCTCGCCCAGAATAGCTGCGCTTTCGGGGCAAAGCTCAAGGGCCACACCGCGGCGTTCCAGGGCCCCTACGACTTCCGGAAGTACCCGCGGAGCCGCATCCCGGTGAACCAACAGGACCTCCGCCGCATTACAAGCGGCGGGATACTGGGTCTTGCTGTCCACCACAACGCGAACGGCTTTATCCGTATCCGCATCCGCATGGAGATAGACATGGCAGACACCGTCCGCATGGCCCAGGACGGGAATCCTCGTGGAGTCCTTCACGGCAGAGACGAATTCCCGGGAACCCCGCGGTATTAGAAGATCAACCAGGGAGTCCAGAGCCAAAAGGCTGCGGACATCCTCCCGGGATTCCAGGGCGGCCAGCCAGCCTTTCGGCAGGCCCGCTTGGACCCCGGCATCCCCAAGGATCTCCACGAGTACCCGGTTCGTGTGCTCCGCCTCCCGCCCTCCCTTAACCAGAAGAGCATTCCCGCTCCGGACGGACAATCCGACCATCTGGATCAGCGCGTCCGGCCGGCTTTCGAAGATGAAAGCCAGGACGCCGATGGGACAGGTCACCCTTCGCAGGACAAGTCCCCGGTCCAGTCTACGGGCTTCCTGGACCCTTCCGAGAGGGTCTCGCTGCATTTCCAGGGTCGTCAGCATACACCGCGTTTCCGCTAGCTTCTCTTCGTCGAATCTGAGACGCTTCACAAGGGCGGACGACAGGCCCGCTTCTTCCGCCGCCTCGAGGTCTCTGCGGTTGGCTTCAACTATGCGGCCCCGGTGTTCCGCCAGCCCGGCCCCCATGGCACCTAGTGCTTTCCCGCGGGTTTCCGGCGAGAGTCCGGAGAGAACGCGAGCCGCCGCGGCGGCGATTTCAGCCTTTTCCTCGATCTTTCCGCGGACACCGGGTTTCCCCGACAACTTTAAAGGCGCTTTCACGGGCCCTCCTTTGTATTTTTATATACTATTTTTTTGTATTTATGCAATCATTGCGATTATATACGTATTATATGCGATATTATGATATAGGGACGTATAATTATACTCTTACTGTGAATATAGTGGTAGACCGGACAGGCGGAGATCCCGAGTGGTGATACGAAGCTTGGGATTACCGGAAACCACAACCGAAAGGACCGTTCCAGCGCACCGTTTGGAGGCCTAAGGCATTTTGCCTGTTAAGATAACAAGCTTCGGAACACTCGGTTCACTCTGCCGCCGATTCGGTCCGTGGCATGGCTGTATGCGGGGGGGGACACAACGGAGCGCCCATCATTGTCCACGATGGGCGCGCCGTCGCTGTCATAGGGGGATAGATTTCAACTGAGGCTTTTTCCAGACTCAGGGAGTTTTGAAAAACCCATCTTGAAATCCGCGATTGGGCGCAGCGGTTGCAACACAACCGCTGCGGGCAATCGCAAAGCCAATTTCAAATGTGACCGTCTTTTGAAATTGGCTCAATTCTTAAGGAAAGCTTCCTTGAACCCCAGGGATCGGACCCGAAGGAGGGCTACCCCGGTCTCATCCCGTCCCAGGGGCCCCACGAACAGCCGGTAAACCGGACCGGACCCCGCCTGTACCGTATCCACAGTCACCGGGAAGGTGTCCCGCAGGCGGGATACTGCGGCGTCCAGGGAGGGGGAAGACCGGTACGCGCCGATCTGTATGTAATACATTCCGGGAACGAGGCCTTCCGCGGGGGGAACGGATTCCGTCCT
>JAAYUR010000399.1 GCA_012517645.1 Treponema sp. | reverse complement strand
CCGTTCTCGCCTTCCTCGTCGTTTCCGTTGCAATTTCCTCCCAAGTTCCCGATCCTCTCGCCGCGGGGGGCTGGGAATTCGGAGGTACCCTCAAGTTCTCCCATGCCCCCGACTATCCCATCTTCTCGGATACCGTCACGGAGGAGGAAAAAGGAGAGTACCTTCAGATCACCGAGGCGTCCCTAAGCATCGGCCGGTTCCTTATGGACCGCTTTTCCCTGGCCGTAAGGCCGTCGATGCTCCTGTATACCCGGCACAGTCTGAACTCCAGCCTGCAGGAAAGCATCAGCCGAACCCTCTTTCTGGGGCTCGGCCTCGAACCTTCCTGGTACTTCCTCTTGGGGCGCTCCTGGATTCTGGGCGCGGGCGCCGAACTAGGAGGCGGGATCTGGCCCGGCCTTTCGGGGCTCTCAGCCGACGTGGAGGATCCCGATCGCAGTCTGGAGGTTCAGTTCTGGTTGGAGCCCAGGGTCCGGGCGTATTACCGGATTTCGGAGCTCTTGGCCCCCTATGCGGAAGCCGGATTCCGCCTGAGTGTCGTCCGTCGTGTCCGGGACGATGCGGGGGATCCCTACGATCCCGGGGTGACGATTCTGGAGGAGGTCCGGGGACGCTTCGCGTTCACCCTCGGTCTCAAGTACTTCCTGCCCCAGGGTGCCCGGTTTGCCGAGACCAAAAAAACTCCTGTGAGCGACTGGTACGATATTTCCGGCGGGAGATAGAGTCGACAGCGGCGGGGGAGGATTCAAGCGTCCTGTCTCCGCCGCGGCTTACCACCCCGGGAAACGGGTCCCCCAGGTGAGCGATTCTCCCGAGGCCAGGGTTTCCTCGATCCGGGCGACTATTCGCTCTACGTAGTACTCCTGATCCGGTCCCGGTTCGTGTCCCGAGGGCACCAGGACGGGTCCTTCCCATCTCAGGACGAAGGTTTTTTGGACGTACCGGATTGCGGGTTCCCCCTCATTGTTCCGAAGCCGGGCTTCCGCTTCCAGGGCCAGAATCCAGGCCTCCGCCGCGGGACCCGAGTCGAAGACGACTCCCTGGAAGTACGCCCGCACCGTATCCCCCAGCAGAGCGTCCCAGTCGTCCGCCTCCAGTACGAACCAGAATCGCGCGATCCCGTCCGGCGCGTGTTCCAGGTATTCCGTGACCAGGGGGAATCTCGAGGCGAAGACGGGGAGATCCGGGTTGGGAGGGTCCTTCCAGCGCATGGGGAAAGTAAAGTGCGGGGCAGGGAGGGATGCGAATTTCGACGGTTGCTGCGGACCGTACGGTTCGGCACCCATCATCGTCCCGCCTCCTTTAAAAGCCATCCGAGGATGGCCTCCATGCCGGCCAGGGCCGAGCTCCGGCCGTGGGCCCCGTCCACTCGCACCCGTTCGATACTCCGGCCGCCCCAGGCCGCGGCGATCTCGTCCGTGCCCGCGGGGTCGATCAAGAGGTCCCGCTTTCCCTCCACGATAAGCCCCGGGGCGGAGAGTCGTCCGGCGTTCCGGGGCGCCGCGGTTATGATCCTCCGGGCCGCGGTCATGGAGGCCATGGACTGAAGGCCCTGGACCGCGGGGCTGGCTTTCCGCTCCGCAGCCTCCGCCCGGTCGTCGGGATCCTCGAGGAGGGAAGGATCACCCCCCATGTCCACCACGGGCTTCCGGGGGGCGAAGATCCAATAGGCCGCGAAGCGCAGGTAGTCCCCGAAGCCGGGGGTGGCTCCCTTGAGGGGCCGGTATTTGTAGGCGGGATTGACCAGGACGAGGCCCGCGGGCGGCGGATCCATCTCCGCGGCCAGGGCCAGGGCGAAGGTCCCGCCCATGCTGTGGCCGAAGAGGAAGACCGGTAGGCCCTCCGCGGTTCCGCCTTGGCCGGCCCGTTCCCGGGCCCGGGCGGCGAAGCGGCCCAGATCGTCCAGGATGAGGGACGCATTCCCAGCGTAGCCCCGGGGACCCCCGGACTCCCCGGTGCCCCGGGGTTCCAGGGCGTAGACCGCGAAGCCCGCGGCGGCAAGGGGTTCCGTCACGGGAGCCTCCATCCGGGCGTCCAGGCCCGTGACCCCCGGGACCATGAGCAGGATCCCCCGGGCGGGGTCGGCCGGCTCCCGGACGTGGACCCGCAGGAGGGTTCCGTCCCGGGCGGTGATCCAAAGACCGTCGCCAGGGGCGGCCCCCTCCGCGATTGAGGGTTCCTCCCGGGGCGCCGGGGCCGAGCAGGCGGCCAAACTGACCGAGGCTAATAGGGCGGCCGCCAGGAGGATTGCCGCGGAGGTGGAAGCCGGATCGGACGCGGGCGCCGGCCGGGTCGGGTCCAGGCAGACCGCGGTGACGGGCGCCGGCTGGATCGGGACTTGGCAGGCCGCGGGAGCGCCAAGGCCGCGGCGGAGATATATGCGCATGGGGAGAGTGTAGCGCGGGATGGGCGGGGAAACGGACAGGATTGAGCAAATTTCAACAGTCAGTTGAGCCAATTTCAAAAGTCCGTCACT
>JAAYUR010000026.1 GCA_012517645.1 Treponema sp. | reverse complement strand
GGACGACTGGATCGACGGAGCGCCTCCTACCTGCCGTCCCCTGCCGTACGTCTCCATACCCACGACCTACCGGGATCCCTTCCTCCTGACCGACGAATGCGCCCTCACGGACGCCCGAGGGCGTCGGGCCCGGGTTGTTTCGGCGGCTCCCGGTACGACCCGGGCGGTGATCCTGGATCCTTCCATGTCCACGGGGCTTTTCCCCAAGGCCGCGGCGGCCTGTATGCTGGATCTTCTTCTCGAGGCTATCGAGGGTTTCGTGTCCGCCCGGGCCAATTTCTATTCCGACGTCCTCCTGGAGCGGGGGGTGGCCCTAGCCGTCTCCTGTGTGGACGCCTTCCAGACCCGGCCGGACGATCCGGCGGTCCGGTCGGACGCCCTGCGCGCCTCCTTCCTTGCCGGGGCGGGCCTGGCCTCCAGCTCCCTGGGCCTGGGTACGGCGGTGGTCCTGGCCCTGAACGCGCGCTTCAAGGTGCCCAAGGCCAGCCTTGCGGCCGTGGTCCTGCCCTATATCCTGGAGTGGGCGTCCAAAAGTCGGCCGGAGAAGGTCGCCGCCCTCGCTCCGTTGATGGGCGAGGACGTGTCCGACCTCACGACCGCGGAATCCGCGGTCAAGGCCGTGGAATCGGTGCGCACCCGATTGGGGCTTCTCAAGATACCGAGCCGTCTCAAGGACTTCGACCTGGAGCTGGAGCGCCTGGTGGAGACAGCGGAGCACGCCCGAACCCTGGACATGACGAACCACCTGCCCCGAACGGTGTCCACGGACGACGTGTTCGACATAATGAAGACGGCGTATTGAGGTGAACCGTTGACGGCAAGCGGTGGACGGAATTGATCCTAGAAACTGGTATACGACAACGCTCAAGCATGGATCGCGGCCGCGTGCCCGGTGTGGCTTCCGTCCACTGTCCACCGGCCGCCGTCCACCTCCTATGATTCCCCTCCACAAGCTCGCCTCTCTCACCCCTGCGCACAGGCTGCGCAAGGCGGCCCTGGAATTCCGGGCCCAGGAAGAGGCGTTGGCGGCGGGAGGGAGCTTCGACGCGGGATACGCCCGGGGGCTTCTGGGCCTCCTTGCCCGGGACGATGCGATTCCTCCCGACGTGCGGGAGGATCTCGGACGGCTGGTCCTGCGGCTCGGGGAGGATCCCCGGAGGGCCTGCAACGAGGCCCGGCACCATATGCTCCGCCTGACGGGACGGGACGCGGCGGACTGGGACTTGATGGATTCCTCGGGACTCTCCGCGGAGCCCCGACGGGTCCTGCCGGGGTTTCGGGTGTACCTGGAGGACGTCCGCAGCCCCTTCAACGTGGGTTCCGTATTCCGCAGCGCCGAGGCCTTCGGGGTCGCCGAGATCCTGCTCTCACCCTTCTGCGCGGATCCCGGACATCCCCGGGCCCTACGGTCGGCCATGGGCACGACCCGGACGGTTCCCTGGAGGCGCGCGGGCCTCCAGGATCTGGAGGGCCTGGGTCCCCTGGTCGCCCTGGAGCTCGGCGGGGAACCCCTGGATTCCTTCCGTTTTCCGGAGCGGGGTGTCCTGGCCGTGGGATCCGAGGAGCTGGGGCTCTCCCCGGAGCTCCTGGGCCGGTGCTCGCATAGGGTCTCCATCCCCATGGGCGGATCCAAGGCCAGCCTGAACCTGGGTGTCGCCTTCGGGATCGCGGCCCGGGCCAGGTTCCTGCAAGGATAACCGCCGTCCCGCCGGGGCCCGGCTCTCTTTGTTTTGACAGATAGGGGAATCCACCGTACAATGCCTTCCATAAGATATCCCGATCCGGAGGAAGTATGGCAAAGGTAGAGCTCAAGGGAATCACGAAGGTCTACGAAGGCAACGTGACGGCGGTGGACAAGGCGGACATCGTCATCGAGGACAAGGAGTTCGTCGTCTTCGTGGGGCCGTCCGGCTGCGGAAAGTCCACCACCCTGCGCATGATCGCGGGCCTGGAGGACATCACCGGGGGAGACCTCTTCATCGACGGGCAGAAGGTCAACGACATTCCGCCCAAGGACCGGAACATCGCCATGGTGTTCCAGAACTACGCCCTGTACCCCCATATGAGCGTGTACGAGAACATGGCCTTCGGCCTGCGCATCCGGAAGACCGACAAGGCCGAGATCGATCGGCGCGTAAAGGAGGCGGCGCGCATCCTGGACATCGAAAAGCTCCTGGACCGCCGTCCCAAACAGCTGTCCGGAGGCCAGCGCCAGCGCGTGGCCGTCGGGCGCGCCATCGTCCGGAACCCCAAGGTCTTCCTCTTCGACGAACCCCTCTCCAACCTGGACGCCAAGCTCCGGGTCCAGATGCGCGCGGAGATCATCGAGCTCCACCACCGCCTGAACGCCACCATGATCTACGTGACCCACGACCAGGTGGAGGCCATGACCATGGGGGACAAGATCGTGGTCATGAAGGACGGGAAGATCCAGCAGATCGGGTCTCCCCTGTACCTGTACAACAACCCGGTCAACAAGTTCGTGGCCGGCTTCATCGGGTCTCCGCCCATGAACTTCCTGACCGTCAAGGTCGTGGAGGAGGGCGGAAAGATCCTGATCGACGAAGGCTCCTTCAAGATCCAGCCCGCCGCCGCTCACGTGTCCTACCAGAAGCCCTACGTCGGCAAGGAAGTCTCCTTCGGCATCCGGCCCGAGGACCTGCCCTGCTCCGAGGACGGGGCCGGAGGCATCCCCGCCCAGGTCACCGTGGTCGAGCCGCTGGGAGCGGAGATCCACCTCTACGCCGCGACCCCGACCCAGTCGATGATCGCCAAGGTCCCCCCCCACCACCTCTTCAAGATCGGGGATTCCGTGCGCTTCCTGCCTGTCCTGGAAAAGGCCAAGTACTTCGACCGGGATACCGACGAGGCCATCATACCCGCGGACCGGGTGGAGAAGGCCCGGTAAGGACCTCAGCTCCGATCCTGGTTCCTGAACCCGGGCTGTCCAGACACGCGCGAGCGAGTTTCTGGACAGCCCGCCTTTGTTTGCAATTTCCCCGGCAGTCATTATACTTGAACTGAAGGTGGTACCGCTTGACATAACGTATCAGTTTGTCAGGTTCCGGGCCCTTCCATACAGCACCGTTTCAAAAAGCCTGGGTATATCTGGAACCCGTATAGGTGTTTATTGGAGGTGTGTATGGCCCGAAAGCGTTCCCTCTCCTTCCGTATCGCCTTCATCTTCAGCGTCTTCATCGCCGCGGCCTTCGCGGCAACGGGCATCATCACCGCCCTCCTGGTGGACGGGCGGGTCACCGGACTTACGACGGATATTCAAAGCCAGATGACCCGGGCCCGGGGCGACCAGATGGCGGAGTTCATCAAGAAGATGGAGGCCACCGCCCGCATGGTGGCCTTCCGGGACCAGATCCGGACCGCGGACTTGGACAGGATAGAAGAGCTGATGAAGGCCCTGCGGACCCAGGTCTCCGAGGATATCGACATGATCTTCTACGCCGGACGGGACGGCGAGGCGGTCACCTCATTGGGGACCCGGGTGAACATAAAGGATCGGGACTACTTCCAGGCCGTGGTGGCGGGGACCCAGAGATTCTTCATCTCCAAGGCTGTGATCTCCCGAGCCACGAACCTCCCGGTGGTCCTGATGGCCTACGAGGTCCTGGATCCCGCGGGCGCCCGCCGCGGGTTGATCGGCATCCAGATCGACCTGGGCAAGCTCTCCCAGATCGCCCTGTCCATGAAGTCCGGACAGACCGGGTACGGCTGGATCGCGGACAAGGACGGCCTGGTCATCGCCCACCCCAACAAGGACGTGGCCATGACCCTCGTGCTCTCGGAGACGGACTCCAAGGGGTATAGGGGGTTGGCGGATCTCGCACGCCGATTCCAAGCGGAATCCTCGGGAGTGGGATCCTACAGAACGCCGGACGGACGGGATGTGACCACCTTCTTCGTTCAAGTTCCGGGGAGCCCGGGATGGATCCTGGCCTTAAGCCAGGAGACCCGGGAGATACGCCGGACCGCCACGGAGTTGGTTCAGGTACTGATCGTCACGGTTGTCATCGCGCTGGTCCTCTCGATCCTAATCTCCGTCCTGGTCGCCCGGAGCGTGGCCAAGCCCGTGGACCACGTCCGGGTCTCCGTGGAGCGCGTGGCCCGGGGAGAGCTCGGCAAGGCCCGGCTGGTCTCGGAGTATTCCCGCAAGGTCCTGGAGCGGGGGGACGAGGTCGGGGCCATCGCCCTGGCCATCAACGACATGATCGAGGCCCTGGTCCGGATCGCCACGGACATCCGGCAAGCCTCGGGCCAGGTCTCCACGGGCTCCCAGGAGCTCTCCAGCACCGCCCAGGGCCTGTCCCAGGGCGCCACCGAGCAGGCGGCCAGCGTGGAGGAACTCTCGGCCTCCGTGGAGGAGCTGGCTTCCACGGTCAAGCAGAACGCGGAGAATACATCCCAGGCGGACGCCCTCGCCCAACGGGTGGCCCGCAACGCCGAGGATTCCGGCAAGGCCGTGGCCAAGACTTCCGAAAGCATGGGAGAGATCGCCTCCCGGATCTCCATCATCGAGGAGATCGCCCGGCAGACCAACCTCCTGGCCCTGAACGCCGCCATCGAGGCGGCCCGGGCCGGGGACGCGGGGAAGGGCTTCGCCGTGGTCGCCAGCGAAGTCCGAAAGCTCGCGGAACGGAGCCAGAAGGCCGCCCAGGAGATCAACGGCCTGTCCCGGGACTCCGTCTCGGTGGCCCAGGAGGCGGGCAAGCTTCTTACGGAGCTCGTACCGGACATCAAGAAGGTCGCGGACCTCATCCAGGAGATAACGGCGGCCTCCAACGAACAGTCCAGCGGGGCGGAGCAGATCGCCAAGGGCATCACCCAGATGGACATGGTGGTCCAGCAGAACGCCTCGGCCAGCGAGGAGCTCGCGGGCACGAGCGAGGAGCTGGCTTCCCAGGCGGAGCTCATGGCGGATACCGTGTCCTTCTTCAAGGTGGACGGCTCGGATTCGAGGGGGGCCGTGGAGTCCCGCCCGGTCCGGTCTTCGCGGCCCGCCGGATT
>JAAYUR010000470.1 GCA_012517645.1 Treponema sp. | reverse complement strand
GGAGGTGCTGAAGGCGGCCCTGGGCGAGGGGGTGGCCTTCGTGATCGGCCGGGCCTTCCACTGCGACGGCGGGGGAACATCCTCGATGCGCCTCAACTATTCCTTCCCCTCCCTCGAGGCGATCCGGGAGGGGGCTTCCCGGCTGGGCCGGGCGATCCGGGCCGCGGATCCGGAGCGGGGGGAAGCGGCGGCCGAGCGGACGACGTTCGACGACGGGCCTTCCGAGGCCTCGACCCGGGCGGGAGCCTAGCCGTGTTCCTGCCGCGCCTGGACCGGTCGGCCCGGGAGCCCCTGGCCCGCCAGCTGGCGGACCGGATCCTGGAGGGCATCGAGACCGGGGCCCTCTCGGCGGGGGACGCCCTTCCCTCAACCCGGCGCATGGCGGACTGGGTCGGGGTCTCCCGGTTCACCGTGGAGCGGGCCTACGACGAGCTCTGGGCCCAGGGCTACGTGGAGGCCCGGAGCGGCTCCTACACCCGGGTCCGGGCCCGGCCTCCCCGCCGCGCCCGGGCGGGCGGGTCCGGCCCGGAGAGTCGGTTGACCGCCGCCCCCGCCGGGAAAGCGGGGCCCCTCGGTCCGGCCGCGGCCCGTCCGGAACCCGCCGTTCCGCCCCCCCTCCGCCCCGGGGACCGGATCGGCCCGGCCGCGGCCGCCGCCATCGCCCAGCGGGAGCGGATGCGGTCCGCCGCCCGGGCTCCGGCGCCCGCCGCGCCGCTCGACGGCCCCGCCCGTCCGGATCGGGCGGTCATCGACTTCTACTCCTTCCAGCCGGACCGCCGCCTCTTTCCCTCCGAGGCCTTCAAGCGGGCCGCCTCGGAGGCCCTGCGATCGGACCCGGGCTCGGCCCTGACCTACGGCAGCCCCGCGGGGCATCCCGCCCTCCGGGAGCGGATCGCCAAGCGGATGCGGGAGCACGGGATCGACGCGGGGCCGGACAACGTCCTGGTGACCGAGGGGGCCCTCCACGCGGTGGACCTGGTTTCCCGCCTCCTGGCCGGTCCGGGGCGGTCGGCCCTCTGCGAGGACCCGACCTACCCGGGGGCCCTGGCCGCCTTCGAGGCCTCCGGACTCCGGATCCTCCCGGTGCCGGACGACCCGGAGGGGATGGATCCCGCCGTCCTGCGCTCGACGCTCGATCGGGAGGGACGGAACGCGGCCCTCGTCTACCTGATGCCCTCCTTCCGGAACCCCACGGGCAGGCTCACGGGACAGCGACGGCGGGAGGAGATCCTGGCGGTCTGCTCGGAGTCGGGGGTCCCGATCCTGGAGGACGGCTTCGAGGAGGAGCTGGGCTTCCTGGGGAACGCCGTGCGGCCCCTGGCCTCCATGGACCCCGGGACCACGGTCCTCTACGTGGGGACCCTGTCCAAGTCCCTCTTCCCGGGGATCCGCCTGGGCTGGATCGCCGCCTCGGAGGAGTGGATCCGGCCCCTGACCGCCCTGCGGGCCGCGACCAGTCTGGGGGGGAACATGATGGCCCAGGCCGCCGCGGCGGCCTTCTGGGATTCCGGGGCCTACGCCACCCACCTCCGGCGGGTGTCCCGGGCCTTCTCCCGCCGCCTGCGGGCCGCCCGGGAGGCGGCTGCCCGGCACCTCCCGCCCTTCGCGGAACTCGGGGAGGCACGGGGAGGCTACCTGCTCTGGGTCCGCCTGCCGGGAGGACCCGGACCGGAGGCCGCGAAGGTCGAGTCCGAGGTGATGGAGGCCTGCCGCCGGGAAGGGGTAGCCGCCGCCCCGGGCTCGCCCTTCCACGCGGGAACCTCCCCGGGCCCGGCTCTGCGCCTGTGCATCGCGGGCCTGGAGGAGTCCGAGATCGAGGAGGGCTTCCGCCGCCTGGGCGCCGCTCTCAAGTATGCTTTGTTGGAGAAATATTAACAGGATTATCATGATTATGGATGATTAACATGATTTTTGTTCATCTTGTTAATCCGATTAATCATGAAAATCCTGTTGAAAATTTCGTGAAACACTAAATCGTGGTCAGCTTGCCCGCGTCGATCTCGTTCAGGAAGATCCGGTCGTACCGGCCCGAGTGGGTGGCGGTAGGAAGGCCCGGGGCCAGGGTCTCCTGGAAGAAGAAAAGCACGTCCTCCATGTCGGAGTTGGACTCGGACAGGGAGTAGCGGAAGTATATCTCGTCCTTATGGTCCCGGAGTACGGCCAGGCGGACGGGATCCTTCTCCAGGTCGGGATCGATCCGTTCCCGCATCAGGGATCGCAGGCCACCGTACCAGGACCGGGCCACGCAGAACTGGTTGAGCTTGCCGCCCTTGTCCATCCAGTAGAGCTCCGCGATGCCGCCCATGGCGGGCACCCCGGTGTGGATGGCGTACTTCTCCGCCCGGACGAAGGGCGACCACCGCACGGTGAAGTACGCGTCTCGTCCCCGGACGAGCTTGGAAATGACCCATTCCATGGCTGTATGGTACACCGGGACGGCGGCCCGTGTACACGAGTCGCCGGTAGTGTTACGAAGCTTGTACCGACTCTAATCCGCGGGCCGCAGGTTAAGATGCTCGGCCAGGCCCCGGGGGCTCAGCACCAGGACGCCCTGGACGGTTTTCCCGAAGAACCTTCCGAAATGGGTGGAATCCCCGGTCACGAGGATCTCGCATCCCAGCGCGACGGCTCCCGCCAGGACGGGTCTGTCCTTATCCGGCAGGGGGCAAGAAGGTTCCAGGGCACCGGGATCGTGGACCGTCGGAGTGCATTGCAGAGTCGAAAGGATGGACTCGAATTCGCGGAGACGATCCGGATATCGGAGCTCGATATTCCTCCGAGCCTTCTCGATCACGTAGAGATCCGCCGCGAGGGTATGTCCCTCTTTCTCAAGAAGGGCGAGGAGTGAGCGGATGGCGCCGTCACTTTTCGCGGCGGAGAACAGGACGTTAGCGTCCGGAAAAATACGCATCCAGGTCGGATTCGGCCGCGTCGAATTCCCGGATCCGCTCGTCGCCGTAGCGCTCGAGGGGGAATGTCATGGCGGGACGGAGGAGGATACCTTCGCTCGTGGGTTCCGCGATCACCTGATCCGCGGGTCGTACGCCGAGCAGGTCCCGGAGCTTCTTGGGCAGTGTGATCGTGCCACGTTCCGAAATCGTAAGGGCGATACGCATGAATACAGAATAACCGAAATGCGGAAATACGGAAAGACTGGTGGTGGTCAGTGGTATGTGAACCGAAATGGTTGCGGTGTGCGTCGGCTGCCTATGCCAGGGCATGGACTGCGGCTTTGGTCAAAGGCGCATTTCCGTCCACTCTTCGCCGTCCACCGTCCACTGTTCAATGTCAACCCCGCCGGGTATAATGAAGTTCCATGAAGAAGCTTGTATTCGTGACGGGCGGCGTGTGCTCCAGCCTCGGCAAGGGGGTCACCGCCTCGTCCATCGGCTCCCTCCTGGAAGCGCGCGGGCTCACCGTGCGCATGATGAAGATCGACCCCTACCTGAACGTGGACGCGGGGACGATGAACCCCTACCAGCACGGCGAGGTCTACGTGACCGACGACGGGGCGGAGACGGACCTGGACCTTGGCAACTACGCCCGGTTCACGAACGCCCCCGTGGCTCGGGCCAACAGCATCACCACCGGCCAGATCTATCAAGAGGTGATCGAGAAGGAGCGCCAGGGGCGCTTCCTGGGCCGCACGGTGCAGGTGATCCCCCACATCACGGACGCCATCAAGGCCCGGATCCACGCGGTGGCGGACAACCCCGACGTGGACGTCACCATCGTGGAGGTGGGCGGCACCGTGGGCGACATGGAGTCCATCCCCTTCCTGGAAGCGGCTCGGCAGATCATCCACGAGGAAGGGCACCAGAACGCTGTCTCCGTCCATGTCACCCTTATCCCCCGGGTCTCCGGCGGGGAGCTCAAGACCAAGCCCACCCAGCACTCGGTCAAGGAGCTCCAGGAGATGGGAATCCAGCCGGACGTCCTCGTGGTCCGCTGCGACGAGCCCGTGGAGGAGGGGATGCGGAGAAAGATCGCCGCCTTCACGAACGTGGACTTCGAGGGGGTGATCTCCGCCCACGACGTGCCCGTCACGATCTACGAGATTCCCCTGGTATTCCACGAGCAGAAGCTCGACGTATTCCTCCTAAAACGAATGAATATCGAGAGCCGTCACGCGGACCTTCGGGCCTGGAAGGAGATGGTCCGCAAGTTCCGGGAACCCAAGCACCGGGTCCGCATCGGCGTGGTGGGAAAGTACATGGAGCTTGTGGACGCCTACAAGAGCGTCTGGGAGGCCCTGCACCACGGAGGGATCGCCAACGAGGCGGCGGTGGACATCGTGCGGATAGATTCCGGGGACTTCGAGGGAGAAGGGGCGGATCCCGCCCGGGTTCTCTCGGACGTCCACGGGATCCTGATCCCCGGAGGTTTCGGGCACAGGGGGACTTCGGGGATGGTCGCGGCCGTACGATGGGCCCGGGAGCACGGTCTGCCCTGCTTCGGAATTTGCCTGGGAATGCAGATCATGACCATTGAATGGGCCCGCACGGTCCTGGGCTGGGAGGACGCGGATTCCTCGGAATTCCAGCCGGACTCCAAACACCCCGTGGTGAGCCTGCTGGAGGAACAGCTGGAGGTAAAGAACTACGGGGGGACCATGCGCCTCGGGGCCAGCACGTCCGTGCTCAAGGAGGGTTCCCGGGCCCGGGAGGCCTACGGCTCCGAGACCATCCAGGAACGGCATCGACACCGCTACGAGTTCTCCAACGCCTATCGGGCGGACATGGAGGCCTCGGGCCTGCGGATCACGGGTCTGACCCCGGACGGGTCCCTCGTCGAATCCGTCGAGTGGCCGGATCACCCATGGGGGGTGGGAGTGCAGTTCCACCCGGAATTCAAGTCCCGACCCGTGGCGCCCCATCCCCTGTTCCGGGCCTTCGTCAAGGCATGCCTGGGGTATGCGGGAAGGTAGGGACTCCCGGCCCGACGCCGCCGCGGCGCGCCGCCTCGAGTGTTCCGGACTCCCCGCGGCATCCCGGGCCGCCGCCCCGACCGCCGTCCGCCTCGCCGCCGCGCTTGCCTCCGCAGTCCTGTCCGCGGCCTGCAGCTTCGACTACGGCCAAGCCCTGGCGGAGGACTTGGCGGACCGCACCCCGAACGCGGTCTTCACGGGCTTCACCCACACCGTGGTCCAGGACAACACGCCCCTATTGAGGATCGAGGCCGAGAGAGCGGAAATCTTCGACCGGAAAAGCCTGGTGCGGCTCTCGGGCGTCTCCTTCACGGAACTTAGGGACGGCCGGGTCCTGGCCCGGGGCTCCGCGGAGGGGGCGACCCTGCGGACCGACACGGAGGACGCCGAGTTCTTCGGATCCGTGAACCTCCGATCCGAGGAGGAGGGAGTCTCCATCCGGACGGGCTATCTATCCTGGAACGCCTCGGACCGTGTGCTCTCGGCCTCGGATACGGAAACCACAGAGATCGAGAGGGACGACGGCTCCTTCCTCCGGGGTTCCGGTTTTCGGGTGGACGCCCGACGCAAGGGCATATCCTTCTCAGGCCCGGTGGAAGGCCTCCTGGTCCGAAGGTCCGCTCCGGAGGACGGCGGGGAAGCCGCGGCCGCCGGCCCCGCAGGCGCTGCTCCCGACTCCGGGGAGCCCCTGGAATGAGAAGCTCCCCCTTGCTCGCCGCCCGAGTCCGCGTCCTGCCGCGGCTCCTCGCCCTGGCCCTTCTGCCCTGCGCCGTGCCGGCGTTCGGGGCGGACACCTTCCGCTTTTCCGCGGATAAAATGGAAAGCGTCATCGCCGAGGGTCGGGAGCGCGCCCTCCTCTCGGGGAACGCGCGTCTGTCCGCGGACGACCTCACGATCTCCGCGGACGTCATCGAGCTGTCCGGAAAGGATTGGCGTTGGGCCCGCTGTTCCGGCAAGGTCACCGCCTCCGACGAATCCCAGGGAATACGGCTGACCACGGAGGTCCTGGTCTACGACCGCCAGACTCGGGTGAGCCGCCTGGAAGGGGAGTCCGTCCTGGAGGACTCCAAGAACCGGGTGGTCCTCAAGGCGTACTGGATGGAGCATGACGACCGGCGGAAGACGGTGACCGCCCGGGTGGGCGTGCGGGTCTTCAAGGACAGGACCTCGGCCCGGGCAGCTTCCCTGACCTATCGCCGGAACGATCAGACCCTCGAGCTCACGGGTTCCGCCCGGGTTCTTCGGGACGGGGACGAGTACAAGGCGGAACGGATCGTCCTGAACCTCGAGACCGACGAGATCGTCCTTTCGGGCGGAGTTTCGGGGACCGTCATCAAGAAGAAGGAACCCGAAGGGGGGGCTTCCCGGCCGGAGTCCGGGACCGAGTCTACGGACCAGGGGGGAACCTCCCCGTGAACACCCCCTCGGAAGCCCATGTCCTGGAGGCTCGGGACATCGTTAAACGCTTCGGCCGGAAGACGGTCATCCGGGGCGTGGGATTCTCCATGCGCTCGGGGGAGGTGGTGGGGCTCCTGGGGCCGAACGGGGCCGGCAAGACCACGGTCTTCTACACCATCCTGGGCTTCCTCAAGCCCGACCGGGGGGCCGTCATCCTGGACGGCCGGGACATAACCCGACTGCCGATGTATCGCAGGGCCCGTCTCGGGGTCTCCTACCTGCCCCAGGAGCCCTCCATTTTTCGGCGCATGACCGTGGAAAAGAACCTCTGGGCCATACTGGAGACCCGGGACGACCTGAGCCGGGAGGAGAAGAAGAATCGGCTGGAAGCTCTCCTGGAGGAATTCGGCATCCGGGAGATCCGAGGCCAGAGCGCCTACACTCTGTCCGGCGGCGAGCGCCGGCGCACGGAGATCGCCCGCGCCCTTGCCGTGGAGCCCAAGTTCCTCCTGCTGGACGAGCCCTTCGCGGGCATCGACCCCATCGCCGTCCACGAGATCAAGGCCATCGTACGCAAGCTGGCCGACCGCGGCATAGGGGTCCTTATCACGGATCACAATGTTCGTGACACTCTGGAGATCACCCATCGCGCCTACGTGATCAACCTGGGGGAGATCCTGGTCTCCGGGGACCGCCAGGCCATCCTGGACTCCGAGGTCGCCCGGAAGATCTACCTTGGAGAAGAATTCAGAATGTAGCTCTCCCCGTACCACAGTCTTCCGGAATCAACCACGGAGCACACGGAGGTCACGGAGTAGGCAAAACCGGAAAATGGTTTGCCGAAAAGATAAAATAGGATTGTCAAGATTGTCATGATTAACAAGATTTAGATTCTTACAATCGATCTTGTTAATCTGGTAAATCATGATAATCCTGTTCTGATTCATCAAAAAAGGCTTATCTCCGTGTCTTCCGTGGTAAGGTCCGGAAAAGCCCCGGAGACGACCGCGGGGGATGACATGTGCCTACGGGATCAGTATAATGATTTTCGTAGATTCTCCATTCTGCCCGCCCCTAGATGCCGCCTCGGAACCGGGGTAGCCGGTTTTTCCGAGTTCAGTTGACGGCTCCGTGGGGGTATGCTACATTCTATCCACGTCCTCCTAGAGGACACCTCATTTCCTTATCCCGATTGGAAGCCGAATGCAGTACTTCGACACTCATGCCCATATCGGGCTCATCTTCGATGACCCGATAGACCAGCTCCTCGTCTGCCAGCAGGCAAAACAGGCCGGGGTGACCCGGCTCATCAGTATATGCAACAGCCTTATCGACTTCGCCCAGGTCTACGAGAACCTCAAGACCGCGGAGCATGTCTACCACGCCGTGGGCGTCTCCCCGTCGGAGGTGACCACTCCCGGCAAGGATTGGCGGCGCCGGATCGACGAGGGGGTTAAGCTTCCCCGAGTCGTGGCGATCGGCGAGATCGGCCTGGACTACCACCACAAGTTCGGGGACCGGAAGAGCCAGATCGAACTCTTCATAGAACAGCTGGAGATCGCCGCCCGGTACGACCTGCCGGTCATCATCCATAACCGGGAGGCCGGGAAGGACGTCTTGGACGTGCTCAAGGACCGCCTTCCGCCCTCCGGGGGTGTGCTCCACTGCTATTCCGAGGACGCCGAGTACGCGATGCGGGCGATGGATCTCAATCTCTACTTCTCCTTCGCGGGAAACCTGACCTACCGCAACGCCCGGAACCTCCACGACACGGTGCGGGTCCTGCCCCTGGAACGTATCCTTGTGGAGTCCGAGGCACCCTTCATGGTCCCCGCTGAGTTCCGGGGCAAGCGGAACAAGCCCGAGTATCTGCCCTCTACGGTGGATTTCCTGGCGGAACTCCTCGACATCGCGGTGGAGGACGTGGCCCAGGCGACCTTCGACAACGCCTGCCGCTTCTTCAAG
>JAAYUR010000341.1 GCA_012517645.1 Treponema sp. | reverse complement strand
GACCCGGGCCAGGCTGGCCGCCAGGTGAGCCGCCAGGTCCCTCCGGGCAAGGTCGACCAGGGTCGCGAAAGTCCGGGCGGGGGACGGCACAGCGCTGGTTCCCAGTGCCGCGTGCAGTACCTGCCAAGCCGCGAGGACCAGGATCGCGCCGGGCAGGACGGAAACCCAGAACCCCCTCCGCCCCGGGATATACCGCCCGGCGAAACGAGGGCCCCGAAGGCCCGCGGGGGTCATGATCCGCCCCCCAAGAGGCGACGCACCTTCAGGCAGAACTCGTAGTAGGACAGCCGATCCCTCAGGGACGGATCCCCGAAGAGGGGGTTCTCGAGGACAGCCCGGATGCGCCCCCTCTCCATGACCGCCACGGAACTTCCCAGGAAGGCCGCCTCCTCGATGTCGTGGGTCACCAGAACCACCGTGAGAGTCCGGGGAGAATCGGAGTGGGAGCACAGGCCCAGGACCGCGCGCTGGAAGGATTCCTTGGACAGGGCGTCCAAGGAGCTGGATGGCTCGTCCAAAAGGAGGAGATCCGGATTCCCGGCCAGGGCCCGGGCTATGGCGGTACGCTGTCGCTCCCCTCCGGAGAGTTCGGAAGGGTACTTGTCCGCCAGTCGACCGACCCCGAAGCGCTCCAGGAGGGCTTGGGCCCGGTCCCGGATCGCGTCGCGGGCCTGGCGGCGCCCGGCGCCGGGCCCGGCACGGATCCCGGCCTCGGCGGGGTCCGAGCGGCCCCGGGTCCCGGCCTCGGCGGGGTCCGAGCGGCCCCGGATCGCGGACGCGGTCCGGAAGCCCAGCTCCACGTTCTGGAGGGCGGTCTTCCACGGAAAGAGGCCGTAGTCCTGGAAGACCAGGGCCGTGCCGGGCCTGCCGACCGCCGGCCGGCCGTCCACCCTAAGGGAACCGCCGGCGGTCGGCACCAGGCCCGCGACGGCGTACAACAGGGTGGATTTCCCGCAGCCGGAGGGACCCACCACCGCCAGGGAGGAACCCCGGGGCACGGAAAGGTCGAGCCCGTGCAGGGCGCGATCGAAGGCGGCCCCGGCGGCTCCCCGGACGCTCCGGGGGTAGTCGACGGTCAGGCCCCGGGCCTCGATCATCCGGATAAAGCCCCGGGTCTCAGCGGGAGACGTCCAGGAGGTATCGAGCCCAGTCCAGGGCAACCGGCTTGCCCTGGAGTCCCTGGATCCAGGCGGAGACCTTGGCAAGGTACTCGCGGCTCGGAAGCCGGGTGGGCCTGTAGTCCGGCAGCACCATGAGATCCCGGACCCGGGGATCCAGGCGGAGCCGTTCCACCAGGACATCCCGGGCGAGCGCGGGATTCGCGCGGATATCCGCGACCGCCCGGTCCACGGCCCGGTGGAAGGCGGCTATGGCTTCCCGCTTGGCCGCAGCGGCTCCGGCGGTGAAGAGCATTACGTCGGGGTAAAAGTCGTCCTTGTTCTCGAAGACCCGTTTTTCCAGGCCCGCGAGCTGGCCCATGGAGGCGATGGGCTCCGGCAGGCACGCCATGTCCACCTTGCCCCGCTTGATCATCTCCAACCGGGCGGGGATGTCCGTGATGAAGACCTTCTCGATCTCGTACCGTCCCGCCAGCCAGGCGTCCGCCAGGTAGTTCGAGACGCTTACCTCCATCATCGCCACCGTGGCCTTTCGGGTTTCCGGGAATCCCGGGCGCACCAGGAAGGGGAAG
>JAAYUR010000130.1 GCA_012517645.1 Treponema sp. | reverse complement strand
TGATGGCAGCCTTCGCGGTCCCCCTCGGCTCTGCCTATGATCCACCCCGGGGGGGGGAATACGCCGGCCTTTTGACCTCTCCCTTCCTGCTGGCCGGAGGATCCTGGGCCGCATCCACGGAGTCTCCGGTGTCCGACTATCTCAACCCCGCGGCCTCCGCGGGTCAGCAGAGGGTCGTCCTGGACGCCAACTATGCGGCCCTCGTGGGGATGGACGCCCAGACCGGCTGGGGCTCCGCCCTGAACTTGGGGATCACCCTTCCGAAACCCTACGGAGTCTGGACGGCCTCCGCCCAGTTCCTCTCGATCCCCGATTCCCTGACAAGTCTCCCCCTGGGCACCGCCTTCCGGGTGGAGGGATCCATCGCCAAGGACCTGTCCCCCAATTTCTACGCGGGCATCGGGGCGGGCCTGGTGTTCGGGGACGACTGGGGGCTGGCCGCGGACCTGGGCATACTGCACAAGGTCGGGAACCTGGCCTTTTTCAAGAATTTCCAGTGGGGCGCCGTGATCTCCGGCCTGGGCAAACCCTACGTGCCGGACGGTCTCGGCGCCGCGGGCGGCGCGGCCACGGCCTTTCCCGGTCCCTACACTCTGACGATCGGGGGGCGGGGAGACTTTGTGCAGACCGAACAGTTCCGGGCCGGCGCCTCCCTGGATCTTTCCGTCCCGAGTTTCCAGAACTTCCTGGTCAACGCGGGCCTGGAAGGCTCCTTCCGGGAAAGGGTCGTTCTTCGTCTGGGCTGGGGCTTGAACGTCCACGAGATCCTGAACGGTCCGGCCGCCCTGCTTCCCTCCATCGGACTCTTCGGGAAATTCGACCTGAACCGCAAATCCGACGAGTCCTTCATCTCGAAGCAGGGCTGGGACCGCAGCGAGATCCGGCCGGGCTTCGCGGTAAAGCCTCTGTACGACGGCATCTACGCCTATTCCGCGGGGGTCAACCTGCCCCTGGGAGTGGTGGACCGGGAGGCTCCGCTTGTCCAGCTGACCTATCCGGAGACCCCCTGGGGGGCCTACTACCTCTCACCCAACGCGGACGGGAAAAACGACCAGATCGAGCTTCCCCTGTCCATCAAGGAGCGCCGGTACCTGGCAGGCTACACCATGACCGTATACCGGGGCGATCCCGCTCCGGCGGGCGCCCCCGCTCCGGCCGCTCCGGCTCCGGAAGCCCCCCAAGGCTCGGCGACCCAAGCGGCTCCGGGATCCGCGGTCCCTCCCGAGGGAGCGGCCGTACGGGTGATCGGCAACAAGGAGAGCCGGCCGGAGACCTCGGGCCTGGCCGGATTCTGGGACCGGGTCACCTACGTCAAGAAGGGGATTCCGGTGCCGGACAAACTCGTCTGGAACGGCTTCGCCGACGACGGCAAGCCCGTCCCGGACGGCCGGTACACGATTGTCGTGGAGGCTGTGGACGACAACGGCAACAAGGGACGAAGCAAGGTCCACGAGGTCTGCGTGGACTCCACCCCGCCCAAGGCGGACATCGCCGCGCCCCGGGACGCGGCGGACCTGATCTTCAGCCCCGACGGGGACGGCGGAAAGGATACCCTGGGAATCCGAATCACCGGGTCCTCGGAAGACCTCTGGACGGCCCGGGTCCTGGACGCCGCGGGAAGCCCGGTCCGAACCGTCGAATACAAGTCCGCGGCCCCCGCGGACTTCATCTGGGACGGAAAGAACGACGCGGGGACCGTGGTTCCCGACGGGGTGTACTCCTTCCTGCTGGAGTCCGCCGACCGGGCGGGCAACTCCGTCTCCCGCCGCATGGACAACATCGTCGTGAACACCCAACAGCCGCCGATCTCCGTGGCCATCGACGTTTCGGCCTTCAGCCCCAACGGTGACGGGGTCCGGGACACGGTCACCCTCCTGCCCGGTGTCCCTATACGGACCGGCCTTTCCTCCTGGCGACTGGCCGTCCTGGACGAGGGGCGCGCCGAGCGGTGGAGCCGTACGGGCTCCGACGCCGCTTCCCTGCCGGAGCGCTGGGCCTTCGACGGCAAGGATTCGGCCGGAAGGATCCTTCCCGAGGGGAACTACCGGGCCTTCCTGGAGGTCCAGTACGTCAACGGGTACAAGCCCTCCGCCACGTCCCCCCTCTTCCTTTTGGATGTGACTGCGCCGACCGCCCGGGCGACCGTGGAGCGGTCCACATTCAACCCCGCCGGCGCGTCGGGACAGACCACGACGGTCTTCAGCGCCTCGGGGAGCCGGGAGCTCTCCTGGACCGCGGAGATTGAGGACGCTTCCGGCAAGGCGGTCCGTTCCTGGACCTTCCCGGGAGAGCCCGACGCCCGCGTCGAATGGGACGGCCGGGACGAGGCCGGCAAGATCGTCCCGGACGGGACGTACTCCTTCCGCCTCCGGTCCACGGACCGGGCCGGGAACTCCGGGGTTTCCTCGGTCGTGAGCGTCCGGGTGGATACCGAGAAGAAGGCCGCGGTCCTGTCCTCCGACGCCCTGGCCTTCAGCCCCAACGGAGACGGGGTCAAGGACGCGGTGCGCATCCTGCCGGAGGTCCGCTCCTCCGACGCTCCCGCGGCTTGGGAGGTGGTCCTAAAACCCTCGGCCGGGGGGGCCGCAGTCCGCTCCTGGAAGGGGACGGGAGCCGTTCCCCGGGAGCTCGCGTGGAACGGAAAGACCGAGGCCGGAGCCCCGGTTCCCGACGGCTCCTACGAGGCCGAGCTGACCGTGAGGTTCGCCAACGGGGACACGGCGGTGGCCTCCTCGGGAGCGATCCTGTTGGATACCCTCGCCCCGAAAGCGGAAGTATCCGCCGCCCCCCTGCTCTTCAGCCCGAACGGGGACGGCCGCAAGGACGCGGTCGTGATAACCCAGTCGGCGGCGCCCGGGGACGATTGGAAGGGAAGCATAGCGGCCGCCAACGGGCGGGCGCTGCGTTCCTGGACGTGGAGGGGCGCCCTGAACGCCGTTTCCTGGGACGGCAAGGACGAGGAAGGCAACCCCGCGCCGGACGGCAGGTATGCCTACGTCCTGTCCAGCGAGGATCCCGCAGGCAACAAGGCCGAGTATCGGATCGAAGGAATCGTCGTGGACACCCGGGCCGTGCAGGTCTTCGTGACCGCGAACCGGCCGGGCTTCAGCCCCAACGGGGACGGCAGGTACGACGAGATCCGCTTCAGCCCCATCGTCAATCTTCGGGACGGGGTCGATTCCTGGAGCCTTGCCCTGACGGATGCCGCGGGTACGACGCGCAGAACCTTCTCGGGCACGAACATCGCCTCCCTGCCCCGGGAGATTCTCTGGGACGGCAAGGACGACCGGGGAGCCCCGGCGCCCCAGGGAACCTACTCCGCGGTCTTTACGGTCCTGTACGCCAAGGGCGACGCGCCCCAGGCCCGGACGGCCCCCTTCGTCCTGGACACCGAGGGCCCCAAGGTGCGCCTGCGGACCAGCCCGGAGCTCTTCAGCCCGGACAACGACGGGGTGGACGATGAGCTGACGGCGGCCATAGCCATCGAGGACGCCAGCCCCATAGAGGCTTGGCAATTCGAGATCTACGAGTCCTCCGTGGAGGAGGGTTCCGGTCCCGCCAAGGTGCGGCTCTTCACATCCTGGGCCGGTACGGGAAATCCCACGGAGCGCATCCTCTGGGACGGCCGCTCCAACAAGGGAGAGCTTGTGGAAGGCGCCACGGACTACCCCTACGCGATGACCGTCATGGACGCTTGGGGCAATTCCTCCAAGGTCGAGGGAACGGTGACCGTGGACGTCCTGGTCATCCGGGACGGGGACCGGCTCAAGATCAAGGTGCCCTCCATCGTGTTCCGGTCGAACGGGGCGGATTTCGAGGGCCTGCCCAAGGAAAAGACGGACCGCAACGACGTGGTCCTGAGGCGTATCGCCCAGATCCTGAACCGCTTCCGGGACTACAAGATCCGGGTCGAGGGCCATGCCAACAGCATCGGGAAGATCTACGGGTACTCGGCGGCCCAGGTGAACAAGGAGGAGACCGAGGAGCTGATCCCGCTCTCCACGAACCGGGCGGAGGCCGTGCGGAAGCTCTTGATCCAGTTCGGCGTGGACGCCCGCAGGTTGTCCGTCCGCGGCCTGGGCTCCAGCGAGCCGGTGGTGGACTTCAAGGACGCGGAGAACCGCTGGAAGAACCGGCGGGTGGAGTTCATATTGATCAAGGAGTAGACGCCCCTCCGAGAGTCGGTCCGGGTGAACGGACCCTCAAGGGCGCTCCCGGCCTGCGCGGCGCGGGGGCGCCCTTTTATTTCAGGATCCGTTCCTGCAATTATCTTCCCCTAATCCGTGTCAAACCAGTATTATTCTACCAGTCCATCATGGAATCGTTGTGATAGGGAGGGATGATGCTCGAACTCGACGGACATCAGATTTACCGGGTCTTTCGGGCCGGAGCCCGGCGCGTTTTGGGTATACGCAAGGAGCTGGATCGGATCAACGTCTTTCCCGTACCCGACGGGGATACGGGGACCAACCTGGCAGCCACCCTGGCGGCCGCGGTGGAGAGTTCCCGTCCCACGGATTCCGCGGGAAAGACCATGGAGAACATGGCGGATGCGGCCTTGGCGGGCGCCCGGGGAAACTCGGGGGTGATCTTCGCCCAGTTCATATCGGGCTTCTACGAGTCGTTGACGGACGCCGCCACGATCAGCATGGAGAAATTCGTCGCGGCGGTGGAGAACGCCTACTCCCGGGCCCGTTCGGCCATCTCCAATCCCCGGGACGGAACCATCCTGTCCATGATCGGGGACTGGGCGGCCGCGCTCCGCGCCGAGCTCGGAAGGGCCCGGAATTTTCGGGAGCTCCTGGGGGGCACCCTGCCCGTCCTGAGGACTTCCTTGGCGGATACTCCCAACCGGCTGGCGGAGCTCAAGGCGGCGGGGGTCGTGGACGCGGGAGCGAGCGGCTTCGTGGCCTTCGTCTCCGGGGCCCACGCCTACGTGGAGGGTGGAGAGGGGGCGGACGAGGCCCTGGATCTCACGGACCTGGATCCGGGGGGGGACGCGCCGGACCTCCACGACCTCTCGGAGCTGAGCCATCGGTACTGCACGGAGGCCCTGGTGGTCGGAGAGTCCCTGGATCCAGAGGCTATCCGGGCCGAGGTCTCCGACCTGGGGGATTCCCTGATCGCGGCCGGGAACCGGAGAAAGCTCAGGATACACATCCACACCGATCGGCCCGCGGACCTGATCGAGCGGCTCTCGGCCCGGGGCGACGTCCTCCAGCAGAAGGTGGACGACATGAAGGAGCAGTTCCTGACCGCCCACGCCCGCAAGTACCCCATCGCCGTGGTGACGGACTCCGCCTGCGACCTGCCCCAGGAGCTCCTGGAGGAGTACCAGATCCATGTGGTCCCCCTCCATATCCGGGTGGGGGACGTGGAGTACCTGGACCGACGGACCCTGTCCCCCGAGCGGTTCTACGACTTGGCGGACGCGTCCCCCTCCTTTCCCAAGACCTCCCAGCCCTCCGGGGCCGTGTTCCTGCGGACCTACCGTTTCCTGGCGGAGCACTATGAATCGATCCTGGCCGTGCATTTAGCGGGAAAGCTCTCCGGCACCTACGAGGCCAGCCTGCGCGCCGCCGCCCAGGCAGCCTCGGAGACGGGGAAGCGCATCGATGTGGTGGATTCCCGCCATCTCTCCGGCTCCTTGGGGCTGGTGGTCCTTCGGACGGCCCGGGCGGTGGCGGAGGGCCGGACCCATGACCGCATCCTTTCGGATCTGCCCTCCTGGTCCGATAAAGCGGACATCCTGGTCTCGGTCCGGACGCTCCGGTACATGGTCCGGGGCGGGCGGGTCAGCCCACTCCAGGGGCTGGCCGCCAAGGCGCTGAACCTCAAGCCCATCGTCTCCCTCGAACAGGACGGATCCTCGAAGCTCTACGGAAAGGCGTTCAGCGTGGAATCCAACCTAAAGAAGATCCTGGAGATGACCGAACGGAAGCATCGGTCCGGGAAGCTGTTAAACTACGCGGTGGTGCACGCCCACGACCCGGAAGGCGCGGGGGCTCTTGCCAGCCGCCTTGAACGGGCCCTCGGGTTCCCCCCGGAGTACGTCATGGAGATTTCCTCGGTCATCGCCCTGAACGCCGGCCGGGGAGCCTTGGCCGTCGTTTCGATGGCGGAATAAGGGAGCGGGCCGCCCGGGCGCATCGGCCGGCCCGAACCTCGCGGCGGGCCGGGTGCAGGGGTTCCGAGGGGGCTACACGTCCTCCCGAAGATCCTCCACGGTCTTGGCCGCGAGAATTCTGGATACCCGCTCCGGCCGTTTCAGGGCCTGGGCGACCAGGGACAGGGTCTTGAGGTGATCCTCCGGGGACTGGGAACTGGGGGCGCAGAGGAGGACCACGATCCGGATCGGCTCCTCCAGGGCCAGCAGCCTGAGGCCCGAGGGCTTCGCCCCGATCAGGATCCGGGGTTGGTCGATGGCGTCCACGTGGGCGTGGAGAAGAAGAATGCCCGGGGCCAGCTCGATGGGCTGTTTCTGGGCGATGTCCGTGAAGATCCCGGCAAGCCGGTTGATGGTTCTCCGGTCGCCCGGGAAACCCCTCTCCAGGAGGATCCGGATCGCGTCCACCACCGCCGCGGCGGGAAGGTCCGGTACCACCCTGCCCGAGCCCGCCAGGGAGAGGTAGAACCGATCCGCGGGGTCGGCTGCCGTGTCCGCGGTCTCCGGAGACCTCGGGGACGCCGGCTCCCGGGCAGGGACCCCGGGGTCGGCTTTCGGGGTCGACCGGAGCTCCGAGTCCCCCGCGAGCGCCGAGGATTCCGGTTCCGCGGCCGGGAGGGTTTGGACGGAGCCGCTCTCGTCGGGAAGGTAGATCACCATGAGGGTCGATTCGGGGAAGGTCTCCAAGGCTTCCCGGGGCAGCTGTTCCAGGTAGGGATGCCAAGCCGGGCGGCCGGGGCGAGGACAGATGAAGAGGAAGGCCGTGCCCTCGGGTTGCTTTTCGATCGCCCCGGGGAACTCCTTCCACGTCTCCAGTTCCACGATATGGGGCGCAGACCCCCGAATCCTCTTGAGGGAGTCCCGGACCCCGGAGGAGTCGGAGGCAAGGGTCAGCACCGTCAGTTTTGCGGGCACTCCGCCCAGGATCCGCCGGATCAAGGCGAAGGCTCGGGGCGCCCCCGGATTCCGTTCCGCGAAGGGAGGGACCACCAGGACCAGGGACGTCGACTCCGGCAGGGGCCTTCGGAGGCGGGCAACGACGGTCAGATGACGCCCCCCGGACACGACCTGGTCGATCACGTCGCCGAATATGGCCCCCGACGGCCGGGGGGGGCGGTTCCAGCCCACCAGCACAGCGGTGGCATCCTGCTCCTGAGCGGCCTGCAGGATGCCTTCCGCCGCGTTCAGGCTGATCCGGGTGGAAG
>JAAYUR010000493.1 GCA_012517645.1 Treponema sp. | reverse complement strand
AATTCCCGGATCCGCTCCAGGGAACCGGAGAGGGTCTCGACATACCCGTCCCAGACCCTGTAGTAGGAGATCAGGTCCCGGTCGTTCCGGATCGCAGCGGCCAGGTACTCCGCGTGGGCCCGGAGGGCGTCGTATAGGGCGGCGGAGGCGGGATCGGCCCGGGGCTCGATCCGCGGGGGGGGAAGGCGGGGCTCCCGGCTCTCCCCGGGCCAACAGCCGGTTCAGGAACTCGAGGCTGGACGGCGCTTCCTGGGCGCCGGGCCAAACAACCCCCAGGATCGAGAACGCCAGGACGGGAAGGACGAGAAAGGATCTCATGATATACAAGGTACCGACAACCCGGCCCCCGGGGCGAGGGAGCGGTTCCCTAGGTAAGAGGATCCTCCGTGCAAAAACCGCCCGGGTTTCCCCGGACGGCGCTTTTTTTACCTGGACCGTGATCCCGTCCCCGGGATCCGGCCGCATTCCTCATTCCTCGTAGGGCGAGACGTATCGGAAGCCGGAGAGGGTCTTGGAGAATTCCTCGCGCACCGCGGCCAGCAGGGCCGGATCCGAGAGGAGGTCGTAGACCGTCCCTGCCATGGTCTTTGCCGCGAAAGTCATGGCCGCCAGTCCGATGCCCGAACCGGAGGCCGCCGTGGCCATCCAGGTATGAGCGGCCGTGCCGACCGGCCAAGTGGCCGCGGTGATCTGGGCAAAGGGCGCGATGTAGCTAGCGTCCCCCACGTCCGTGGATCCCGCCAGCACCTTGTCCTTGTCGTCCACCCGGACGATCTCGTCGCAGAGGTCCGCGTCCAGGACGCGGTCCGGGGCGAAGTAGGTGGACATGACCTTCGCCTTGTCCTCCCGGGTGGTGAGCGCCGCGATCTGGCGGGCGAAGGCGCGGTCTTCCGGAGTGAACCGGGGTGGGCCCGCCTCGACCATGTTCTCGTGCATCCGGGCGCCGAGGACCTGGTTGGCCACCACGTCATGGCAACCCGCCACGAGCTCGCGCTTCATGTCCGTCTCGGTCATCAGCGCCGCGCCTTGAGCGATCTTGAGGAGCCGTGCGGATATGTCCCGCACCTCGGCCCGCTTCGGCGCCCGAACGTAGTACCAGACCTCGGCGTCCTCCGGGACGATGTTGGGAGCCATTCCGCCGTTGGTGATCACGTAGTGGATGCGCGCCTTCTCGCTGACGTGCTCCCGGAGGTAGTTCGCCCCGACGTTCATGAGCTCTACGGCGTCCAGGGCGCTGCGCCCGGCCTGGGGCGCGGCCGCCGCGTGGGCGGGGATCCCCTTGAAGCGGAACTTCATGGAGTTCATCGCCAGGAAGCTGCACCCCCAGACGACGTTCATGCTGGCGGGGTGCCAGCTGACGCAGGCGTCCAGGTCGTCGAACACCTTCTCCTTGGCCATCGCCACCTTGCCCGCCAGGAGTTCCTCGGCGGGGCACCCGTAGTAACGTATCGTACCCGCGCGTCCTTCGGAATCCAGGGCGCGCTTCAGGGCCAGGACGGCCCCCACGCCCGCGGTTCCCAGCAGGTTGTGCCCGCAGCCGTGCCCGCTCCCCGAGTCATCCCGGGGCTCCCGCACCGCCGACACCTTCTGGGAGAGCCCCGGAAGCGCGTCGTACTCGCCCAGCACCCCGAGGACGGGCCGGCCCGATCCGTATTCCGCCACGAAGGCCGTGGGGACGTTCGGGACGTCCCGGACCCGGAATCCCCGGGCCGCCAGAAAGTCCCGTTGAAGCTTGGAGGAGCGGACTTCCTTGAATCCCGGCTCGGGGTTTTCCCAGATGGACAGGGCCATCTCACGGAGCTTCCCCTCCTCCTCGTCCACGAAGCCGAACAGATCGCTCTTGTTCACGGCGGGCACTCCTTCCGAACGCTACTTTATCATGCCTTTCTCGTGCATGAGCCGGCCGATGAGCATGCTCCCGAAGACGGCCACGATGATGACCGCGTACACCGGATTTCCGGGCAGGAACGCCAGGAGCTTGTACTTGTTCAGCAGGATCATCCCGCCGGCGAGGACCACGGCCACGGTCCCGATCTGGGGATTCGGGATGAACTGCTGGGCCAGCATGGCTCCGAACAGGGCGGGGAGGATGTTGTTCAGGGCGGCCACGACGGTCTTGGGAAGCATGCTCAGAATGGAGGATCCGAGGACCACGCCCAGAGTCAGGAACACGATGTTGACGATGATGGACACGGCCACGCCCACCGTGGCGATGATGGTTCCCTGGTCCGTCCCGGCCTCGACGCTCGCGGCGTTCTGGGCCGCCACCGACGCAGGAAGCCGGAGATTTCCGATGTTCCCGGAGAGGAAGGCCATGTAGGTGGCCGGAACACCGAGCACCGGGAAGTAGGAGATGGGTTCGACGAACCAGAATACGCCGCTCACGCTGGCCTGCATGATGAAGCCCGCGATGATCGCGCCGATACCCGGATTGAGCCCGAACACGAAGGTGCAGATGAGGGCCGGGAAGAAGGAGAACAAGACGCCCAGGAGGTTGGTGATCAGGCCCCAGCGGGTGATGTACGGAATGTAGTCCTTTTCGAAAAGGTCGCCGCCGTTCGCGGCATCCATGGTTTCGCTCATTTCGCTCGCTCCTCGGGCTAGAATAGGACCGAAATAAACATTCCGGCGAACATCGAAATGGTGAACGACCATTCCTTGATCCATTGCTTCTGGGCCTTCTTGTTGAAGGCCGTGAACGCAGCCATGATGGCGAAGCCCGCCAGGGCCGCGGTGGTCTGCTTGTCCATCCGGAAGACCCTGTCCAGACTCAGGTAGGCGAAGGCGCCGCACATGGCGCCGGCGGAGATGATGGGCAGGGCGGCCTTCTT
>JAAYUR010000356.1 GCA_012517645.1 Treponema sp. | reverse complement strand
GGAGCCCCGCCCTGGGGCACCAGGGTGGCCAGGATGCTCGAGACGGTGAGGTAGGCGATCAGTCCGACTGCCAAGCGGACGGACTTCAGGCGTCGGAATAGCGTGTTCACGGGGCGGTTCCTCCGGAAGGTCCCCAGAATAGAGGGCGTCCAAGCGACTGTCAAGAGAAAGCGATTTAGTAATATATATAAAAATATATTTTTTTATCTTTACTTAATTCCCCCCTGCAACTATAATCTATTCACCGGGGTCTGACGGGCTCATGAAGCCCCGAGGCCCCGAGACGAAGGAAAGGAGGTTCCATGGCGAATAATTCGACCTCCGCACGGGCCATGCTCCTGGTCGCGTTCTTCGGCGCGGGCGCCCTTTGCGCGCACGCGGCGTCGAGCTGCGTGGATTGCCACGGCGATCCCGCGACCATGCAGAAGCTCGTCGCGCCGCCTCAAAGCGGCGGGGCCGAAGAAGGGGAAGGGTGAGCGGGTCCCCCTCCCCCGGTTCGGGCGGATTATTACATGGGCTTCGTGGTCTCTAAGGACCTCATAGCCCGGGACCCTCATTTACAAAACGACTGCACCTCCTGCCACAAGGGCAACGCCGCGGCGAAGGACCAGAAGGCCGCCCACGCGGGCCTGATCGACCGCCCGTCGGACGATCCCGTGGCCGCCTGCGGAACCTGCCACCCCGAGATCGCCAAGAACTACACCCTTTCCCTGCATTACACGGCGGCGGGGATGAAGCACGGCGTTTCGGGACGGTTCTCGGAGGCGGAAAAGAAGACCTTCGACGCCAAGGTCTTCGAACAGTCCTGCCGGAGCTGCCACGCCTCCTGCGGGGACTGCCACGTGAAGAGCCCCATCGTGTCGGGAGTGAACCTCGGTCTCATAAACGGCCACCAGTTCGTGCGCAAGGACGAGAGCAAGACCTGCGCCCTCTGCCACGGCGGCCGGGTCTATCCCGAGTTCACAGGCGACTACGGCGGAACCCCGGACGTGCACTACCGCAAGGGCATGACCTGCGTGGACTGTCACCCCGCGGCTCAGTTCCACGGGGACGGAACGGCCTACCCGGACCGGACGAAGGTCGCCGTAAAGCCCTCCTGCGTGAACTGCCATCCCCTGGAGTACGTCGGCAAGGACAGCACCAAGCAGACCCACGAGACCCACGACGGCCGCGTGTCCTGCTCGGCCTGCCACACCGCCAGCTCCTACCGGCAGTGCTCGTCCTGCCACCTCGGGGAAGGGGCCCGGTCCAGCCCGGCCATCGTGCTGGGAAAGAACCCCCGGAACCCGAAGGAGCTGACGACCCTCCGCTTGATCCCCGCCGTGCGGGACACCTTCCAGAAGGCGGGCATAGCCCAGGCCAACTTCGACGCCCTGCCGAATTACTGGAACACCGTGCCCCATAACGTGGCCAAGCGCACGGATCGGACGCGGGACTGCAACACCTGCCACCAGGAAGGCCTGTACTATCTGGAGGCGAAGACTCTGCCCGAGGGGAGCAGCAAGAAGAACCTGGAACTCGTTCCCTGAGAAACGGGGATTCCGGGCGCCGGCGGCAGCGATCCGCGGGCGGACCCGGGAACGCAAATCGATCGCAAGGAGACTATCGTATGAAGAAAGCGGTGCTCATTCTGCTTGTCCTGGCCCTGACCGTCCCGGCCTTCGCCCGGGGCATCGACGCCGTCGTGTCCGCGGACTAGCTGGCGGCAAATCTGTCCAACGTGATCGTCGTCGACATGCGCAAGCTGGACGACTATCGGGCCGGCCATATCCCCGGCGCAGTCAGCCTCCAGGGGCTCTATGTCGCCAAGGACAACCTGTCCAACGAGGTCCCCGCCGCCGACGAACTGTCCGAGCTGATCGCCGAGGCGGGCATTTCCGCGGATTCCAAGGTGGTCGTGGTGGAGACCGACGGATCCCGCTTCGCCTGGGCCACCCGCGCCGCATGGACCCTGGTGTATGCGGGCGTCGTGGATGTCGCTGTCCTGGACGGGGGCTACGCCGCCTGGACCAAGGCCGGCAAGCCGACCGCCACGGGCATGGAGTTCCGGGACGAGTCCAAGTTCGAGGCCAAGTTCAATCCCGCGTACATCGCCACCAAGGCCGAGGTCCTGGCGGGTCTCAAGAAGGCCCAGATCCTGGACGCCCGCGCCTACGACACCTACTTCGGCCTTTCCAAGCAGGCCTTCGTGGACCAGTTCGGCCACATCCCCGGCGCATACTCCCTGCCCTCCGCCTGGATCACCAAGGACGGCATGGTCCGGCCCAAGGCCGAGCTGGAGGAGATGGTCGCGGCCCTCAAGCTCAGCGCCAAGAAGCCCATGATCATCCACTGCGACTCCGGCGTCCTGTGCACCGCCTGGTGGTGGATCCTGACCCAGCAGATGGGCTGGACCAACGTGAAGAGCTACGACGGCTCGGCCCAGGAGATCTCCAAGGAACCCGCCGTCAAGTTCGTGAAGTACGTGTGGAAGTGACATCGGAGTACCGTGAACGGTAGACGGTGAACCGAAGGACAAGAAAAGGACGCCCGGGGCCGGCTTCGGTCCCGGGCGTTTTTTGCGCGGGCGCCGGACCGGACGAATCACAAGCTTCGTGACATAAAGCTTGGCACCACCCGGTTCGGCGTCCGCTATTTCCGCTCCTGATCCAGAAAATCTCGGAGGTCCCTGTATCCTGTCAAGATTTGCGCGGAACGTCCGTCAACTTGACGCGGCCGTCCCCGGCCTCTAGTATTAGATGGACGGCGCCGGGCGCCGGGGAAGCTGATGGGGTCTGGCGGCTCCCGCGGTCTTCAAAACCGTCGGCCGCGTTTCCGCGCGGCGGCAGGTTCGATTCCTGCCTCTTCCGTACATGAAAACCAACGAGCG
>JAAYUR010000241.1 GCA_012517645.1 Treponema sp. | reverse complement strand
ATCGCCCTGGTGGACCTGGACGAGAAGGGCGCCGCGATCGCAGGATCCCAGGCCCAGTCGGGCCTGATCGAGGCGATGGTCCGGGAGAAGTTCAAGGTCCAGGCGGCGCCCCTGGACGCCGCCCTTCTTGCGGGCGGGGACGACGCGGCGATCCTCGCGGCCGCCCAAAAGGCGTATAGGGCTCGGTTCGGCCGGATCGTCGCCGGGGTCGCCCGAATCGAGTCTGTGCGGAAGGACGGGTCGAACTACATGGTCTCCGTCCGGGCTTCCGTGAAGTGCTGGGACCTGGCCACCGGGGATATCCTGTATTCCGCGGACAAGGCCTACACCGGGGTCGGCCCCGACGAGGCGGCGGCCCGCCGGGCTTCGCTCCAGCAAATGGGCCGGGATACCCTGGGCCGGGACCTGATGGCGAACCTTCCATGACGGCTCGTTCGGGAATCACCACGGAGGACACGGAGAGCACGGAGAAGAAACGGGAATTAATAATGTAGACAGGATTACAGGATGCAGAACGGATGGACAGGATGTGATCCTAGGATCAATCCTGTCCATCCTTTTTTTGTAGATTGAGCCAATTTCAAAAGTCGGTCACTTTTGAAATTGGATCGATTCTGTCCGATTCTTCGTGGGATCCCGTTTTAGCGAGATATCCCCAGCTCCTGGGGGCGGTTCGAGATGATCCCCGCGCAGCCCAGGGCCAGGAGGCGCCGGGCTTCGGCGGGGTCGTCCACGGTCCAGGCAGCCCGCTCCCGGCCCCACGGCGGGGGAGGGGCCTTCACCAGGGCCTTGTCGGGCTTGAGGAAGTCCGTGCCCGCGATCCACCGGCCCTCGCCGCGGCGGAGGTACCATTTCAGGTCCTTGGATCGGCACCAGATGATGGCGGTGGGGATGGCCGGGGACAGAGCTTTAAAGCGCCGGACCGCGAAGGGGTTGAAGGAGGAGACCGCGATCCGTCCGGCCAGCCGGGGGCGGTCCAGAAGCTTGGCCAACGCAGCCTCCAGGCCCCGGTCCTTCGCGTCCTTGCTCTTGATCTCGATGTCCCAGTAAAGGTCCGTCCCGAACTCGTCCAGGAGGTCCGCGAGAAGCGGAAACCTCTCGCCCGCGTACTCGGGACCCTTCCAGGATCCCGCGTCCAGGTCCCGAAGGCGTTCCCAGGGGGTGGACTCGATCTCGAGCTCTGTCCCCGTCACCCGTTTGGCCGAGTGGTCGTGGGTCACCACGAGCTCGCCGGAGGCGCACAGGTGCACGTCCAGCTCCACCCCGGGGATGCCGAGCTGCCGGGCCAGGGCGAAGGCCGCCCGGGTATTCTCGGGGGCCACGGAGGAGACGCCCCGGTGCGCGAACAGAAGAGGCCGGGGGAAGTCCGGGAGGAGGGGGAGACGGCTCATGATCTAGGATTCGCCTTTCAACTTCCGCTTGAGTTCTTCCAGGGCCGCGTCCGCGGTCCCGGCTTGGATTGTCTTGTCGAGCTCCGCCAGGGCGGCGGATTCGGGGTTCAGAGCCTCCCCCGTGGCCATCTGGAGTTGGGCCAGCAGGAGGTCCGCGTCCACGGAGCGCTCGGAGGCCTTGAGGACCGGGAGCTTTTCCCGGATCCGGGCGATTTTGCGGGCCAGGTCCGACTTCTCGGCTTCCAGGGAGGCGGCCTTGGCTTCCGCCTCCCCGGCCTTGGCCCGGGCCGCGGTCTCCAGGTCCGCCATACCCTTGGAGGCGGCCAGGGCGGCCCGGTCGGTCCAGAGCCGGACTTCCTGCCGGGCCGCCTCGAGGGCCTTCTCCGCGGTCTTGAGGGCCGTCATGAACTCCAGGGCGTAGGCCCGGGCGGACGGGTAATCCAGCCCGGACAGGTCCGTGTCGTCCGTCACAGCTTGAAGCTCACCCCGCCGCCGAAGGACACTCCGCCGTAGTTGGAGTAGAGCTGCGTCAGGGCCAGCCAGTACTCGAAGCCCGCCTCGGCAAAGAGCTTGGTGTTGCGGTTGAAGAGGTAGGACATGTTCAGGTAGGCCTGGACTCCGAAGTGCGGAAAGAGCATGTCGCTGGTGTCGTAGGTGGACCCGGATAGGGCCTCGGTGATGTAGATGAAGCTGGTCCCGATGCCCGCGTAGGGTGTGATCGCCAGGCGGCCCATGTACAGGTTGTATTCCGCGCCGACCAGGACGTTCACGGGGATGAACACGAAGCTTAAGATCGTGCGGATCCCGTTCACGGGCATCTGGACGGCCGCGTAGGGCCGTACGTCGAAGAAGCCCCGGGAAAGGGGCATGCGCAGGCCTACGATGATGTTGGTGCCGTCTTCTTCGGGTTCGTCTCCGATGACCCTCAGCAACGAGCCCTGGGCGAGGTGCAGGTACGGCGCCGCGTCCACGCCGCGCCGGGGGATCTCCTTGAGCTGGGTGTCCGGACCGGGCTTTACGGAACTGTAGAGTACCAGGCCCGTGGATACCTCGGGGCCCACGTCCTTGATGAGCACAAGGCCCTGCTCCCGCTCGTCCCGGAAGCCCGCCACCTGGGAGGCGACGATGATGGAGTACTCGTCCCCTTTCTTGATCCCCATGTTCGTCCCCAGCTGGAGCTTGATCTCCTTGCCCGAGGCCGCGAGGACCCGGGTGTTCAGGGTGAAGGCCGGGATGGACCGGATCTTGTACTGGAGCTCCATGGGGATTGCCCCGATGGCTCCCTGGATGGAGGCCAGCTGGCTGGACTTGTCCGTGCCCGAGGTCTGGACGTCCGCGATCCCGGTGAGGGTGCCCGTGCCCGCGTCCACGAAGGAGACGGAGGTCTTGATGTTGGTTTCCCAGCGGCCGTTCTTGTTGCTGTAGGCGCTGTCGAAGGAGACGACCACGGGGATGGCCACCTGGAAGGCCCCGAGGAGCTTCTCGAAGTCCGCGGCGGTCAGGAAGGCCTCCCCGAACTGATACTTCTCGGGAAGGACGAAGTTGGTCTCCTTGGCCTTCTTGAGGATGTCCACGAAGGCCTGGACGTCCGTCGAGGAGAAACGCTGAGCGTAGCCGATGACCGTGAAGCGCCCCAGGTCCAGGAAGACCTTCTGGATCTCCAGGTCGATGGAGCCCAGGGCTTCCCGGGGGATGTTGAAGCCGTAATAACCCATGGCGAAGATCGCCACTTCCTGCTTCTCGCTGACCTTGGGCTGGGCCGCCAGGGGGGCCAGGGCCAGGGCCGCGAGCAAGAGCGCCGCGATGACCTTTCTCATACCGTCTCCTTTATGTGTCCGTGCCGTTCCAGGACGCCCGGGCAAGCCGAGCCTATGAGCGTACCATTCACAAGTATACTGCGGAATCGAGCTTCGACATCGAGCTCTGTCCCCGCGTGCGAACTCCGACACCGAGCTCTGTCCCTGCGAGCTCTGTCCCCGCGTGCGAGCTCTGTCCCTCAAGGGTGGAAGATTTGCCGGGCCTTGTCAAGGCGCGCCGGGGGCGGCTATCGTAGCCCATGCCCTCCGGATACCTCCGCCTCGACGTCCCCATCGCCGCCCTGGCCACCGCCCCGGTACCCGCCGCCCTTGCTGTGGTGCGCACCTCGGGCCCGGGAGCTCCGGAGCTCGCGGCCAAGGCCTTTTCCCGGCCCGAGGCCCTCGCCGGAGCGGAGTCTCACAGGGCCGTGCACGGCTTCGTCCGGGACCCGGAGACGGGCAAGGATGCGGACGAGGTGGTGGCCCTGGTCTTCCGGGCGCCCTCGGGGTATACGGGCCAGGACGCGGTGGACTTCGTGTGCCACGGAGGGCCCGCCGCCTGGGAGGGAGTCCTGGCCGCCTTGGAGAAGGCGGGGTTCGAGCGGGCCCTGCCGGGGGAGTTCACCTTCCGGGCCTTCGCCGCCGGAAAGATGGACCTGGCCGCCGCGGAGGCGGTGGACGAGCTCGTCCGGGCCCGGACCCGGGAAGCCCGGGAGGACGCCCTGGACCGGCTTGGAGGTGGGCTGGGACGGGAGGTCTCGGACCTCCGGGACGCGGTGCTGGAAGCCCTGGCGGAGGCGGAGGTGCGGCTGGACTACGGGGAGGACGAGCTGGCGGACGGGCCCGACGAGCTTGCCGCCGCGGTGGAAGCCGCCCGGGCCCGCGCGGAAACCCTGGCCGAGAGCCACGCGGTGGGCCGCATGCTCTCCGAGGGCGCCCGGGTGGCCCTGGCGGGCCCCACGAACGCCGGGAAGTCCCGGCTTTTCAATCTTTTCTTAAAGGAAGAACGTTCCATAGTATCCGATTCCCACGGGACCACCCGGGACTACATCGAAGCCGACTTGGACCTGGACGGGATCCCGGTTAGCCTCTTCGACACCGCCGGCCTCCGGGACGCCCCGGACCCGGTGGAGGCCGAGGGGGTTCGCCGTTCCCGCCTCGTAGCCGAAGGCGCGGACCTCGTCGTCTACTTGGTGGACGGGACCCGTGGAGCGGCGCCGAGAGACATGGAAACCCTTGAAGCCCTGCCCGTGGCGATCCGGGTCTGGAACAAGATCGACCGGCCCGAGTGCCTGCCCGCCCCGGAGGGCTGGATCCCCCTGTCCGCGGCCACGGGGGAGGGATTCCCGGCCCTGGCGGCCGCCCTGGGCGCACGGCTGCGGGGCGGGGCGTCGTCCGGCATCGCGCAGGGGACAGAGCTCAACCGCGGGGCATCCGGGAACTTCGACGAAGCCCCCAGGGCTTCGCCGCCGCCAATCTCGGGGCGGCCCCTTCCGCATACCGCCCCGAGATTGGCGAGCCGCCGCCAGGCCGATTGCGCCCGCCGAGCCGCCCGGGCGCTGGCCTCGGCCCGGGATGTCCTGGTCGCGGGGGCGCATCTGGACGCCGCCGCAGTGGACCTCCGGGAGGCCGCGGACGCCCTGGCGGAGCTCACCGGCGAGTCCGTGCCGGAATCGGTGCTGGAAACGATCTTCTCCCGCTTCTGCGTGGGGAAATAGCGTTCTCTGGAATGAACCACGGAGGACACGGAGAACATGGGGAACAGGGCTCAGAAACCAGGGATCCAACAAGATCCACAAGATCAAAAAGATGGTACGAGGGAGTCCGAAGGTACTTTGAATCCTGTCTTCGCTATTTTTTTCTTTTCCATCTTGCTGGATTCTTGGATCTCGGTCCGGTTTACTCCGTGACCACCGTGGTATAGTCCGGCGAAGTTTTAAGGAATATCGATGGATTATCAGGCGATCGCGCGGGACCGGGCTACGCCCGTCCCGCGGCACCGAAGCTTCGCTTCGGCGATCCGCAGTGGATATAACGTGATTAGGGAGATAATCCGTGGACTATGAGGCCGTTGCGCGGGATCGGGCTACGCCCGTCCCGCGGCACCTAAGCTTCGCTTCGGCGATCCACCGTAGAGCGCTCAGTGCTCTGGAGATGCCCTGTGGATTATGAAGCTATTGTTATAGGCGGGGGGCACGCGGGGATCGAGGCCGCCTCGGCCCTGGCCCGGCTGGGTCACCGGACCCTCCTTGTGACCCAGAACCCCGACGCCATCGGGCGCCTTTCCTGCAACCCCGCGGTGGGGGGCCTTTCCAAGGGCAACCTGGCCCGGGAGGTGGACGCCCTGGGCGGGGAGATGGGCCTGCTGACCGACGCCTCCATGATCCAGTACCGGGTCCTGAACCGGTCCCGGGGCGCCGCGGTCCAGGCTCCCCGGGCCCAGGTGGACAAGGCTCTCTACTCGGCCTTGGCCCGGCGCCGCCTGGAGTCCCTGCCGGGCCTGGATATCCGCATGGACACGGTCACGGGCATCCTGATCGACCGTTCCGGAACCCGGGTCGAAGGGGTGGCCACCGAGCGGGGAGCCCGGATCGGGGCGGCGGCCGTGGTGCTCACCACGGGCACCTTTATGGAAGGAAGGCTCTTCATCGGCGATTGGGAGGCCCCGGGGGGCCGTCTGGGGGAGGGGGCCGCGGTCGGCCTGGGGACAGAGCTCAGGGCTCGGGGCTTTGTTGTAGGCCGCATGAAGACCGGCACCCCCGCACGGGTCCGGGGCCGATCCCTGGATTACGGCCGCATGGAACGCCAGGAGGGGGAGCCGCCCCGGCCCTTCTCGTTCCGGAACGAAGGGGTGAACCGGCCCTCGGTCCTCTGCTGGATCACCTTCACTACCGAGGCTACCCACGAGGCCATACGGGCGGGCCTCCCCCGCTCGCCCCTCTACGGCGGGAAGATCACGGGCCGGGGCCCTCGGTACTGCCCCTCCATCGAGGACAAGGTGGTCCGTTTCCCGGACCGGATCCGGCACCAGGTCTTCGTGGAGCCCGAGGGCCTTTCCACCGACGAGATGTACCTGAACGGCCTCTCTTCCTCCCTGCCCGAGGACGTCCAGGAGGCCTTCCTCCGGACCATCCCGGGGCTGGAGCGGGTCGAGATCGTGCGGCCCGCCTACGCGGTGGAGTACGACTACCTGGACCCTCTTCAGCTCTGTCCCTCCCTGGAGACCAAGCGGATCCGGGGCCTGTTCACCGCGGGGCAGACGAACGGCACCTCGGGCTATGAGGAGGCCGCGGCCCAGGGGATCCTGGCGGGGATCAACGCCTCCCGCCGCCTGCGGGGGGAGGAGCCCCTGGTCTTCTCCCGTTCGGAGTCCTACATCGGGGTCCTGGCGGACGACCTCACGACCCTGGGCACCAAGGAGCCCTACCGGATGTTCACCAGCCGCGCCGAGCGCCGCCTAACCCTGCGCTGCGACACCGCGGACCGGCGCTTGACGCCTATCGGCCGCCGGGAGGGCCTGGTGGACGACCTTGCTTGGGAGCGCTTCCAGGCTCGTCAGGCGGGGATCGAGGAAGCCGCGGAGCTCCTGCGAACCCGGAAGGTGAGCCCCCGGGATGCGGAGCGGGCGGAAGCTCTGTCCCCGCCGCCCCCGGCCGATCCTCGAGCTCTGTCCCCGCTGGACCCCCATGTCGGCGAACCCTGGGACAGGGCGGTACGGGATCCCCGGGTCTTCGGACTGGATCTGTTCGCCTTTCTTCCGGAATTGTCGGCTCTGTCCCCGGACCAGGTGGAGACCGCGGTGCTGGACGCCCGCTACGAAGGCTACGCGGCCCGGGAGGCCCGTCAGGCCGCCCGGCTGGGCCGGTCGGAGGATCTACGTATCCCGGAGGGCTTCGACTTTCGGGCCGTGGAAGGCCTCTCCGTAGAGTCCCGGGAGAAGCTCGAGGCGGTCCGGCCCCTCACCCTGGGCCAGGCGGCCCGTATCCCGGGGCTCCGCCCCTCGGACGCCGCCTTGCTCATGGTACGCCTGTCCCGGGGCGGGTGAGGCGGACGGCGGCGCAACCGTTGGGATGAAACCTATTCAATCCTCGACCGCAAGGGCGATCCTCAGAGCGGTTCCGAGAAGGGCGAGCTTTGGCGGGGACAGAGCTCCGACATTATCCGAGAGCCGCTTTTTGGGAATGCTGACCAGTTCGTCGCAATGGATGGCGCCATCGTGCTTGAGGCCCTCTTCGGGTCCGATCGGCACCTGGGTGGAAAGGCCGTCCCGAGAGGAATAGACCGGGGCGCAGGTCACGGTGGAAAACTTGGAGTCGATCAAGATCTGGCGGCTCACCACGACAAAGACGCGGTAGTCCTTTGTATCGGTCCGGGAACCTCGATAGACCTTGTACAGTTCGCCTCGTTTCACACCGGGACCTGGTAAGAAAGCACGTCCAGGGCTTCACGGTTCAGCCTCTCCGAAGCCCCGTCGATCCTACCCAGTTCGTCCCGATCCCGAGCCTCGCGCCGAAGAAGTTCCAGGTAGCGCCACAACGCTCTTTCAATGAAATCGGACCTGTTTCCCTCGCTGGTCCAGCCCCGGAGTTCCTCGAGGAGTTCTTGGGATAAGGTTATCGAAGTTTTCGCTTTCATGCGACCATCATACTACCAAGGTGGTATACGGTCAAATAGGTTTTCGATCCGTCAGGATGCTGGACCCCGGGACCGAAACTGCAGGTGACGAGTCGGTCGATACCCATTACAGCACGCTTCGTATTTTGTACAGCGCATCCGTCAGCCTTCTCCTCTCCTCCGCCAGGTCGTACCGGTTCTGGATGCCCAGCCAGTACTCCGGATCGTTCCCGAAGTACCGGGCCAGGCGCAGGGCTGATTCCGCATTGATCTTCCTCTGTCCCCGGAGGATTCCGGAGACCCGGGTGGCGGGGATGCCGGAGTCCTTGGCAAGGCGGTAGATCGAAATTTCGCGGGGGACCATGAAGTGCTTCCGCAGGATCTCCCCGGGGGAGGGGAAGGTCGATCCGGACATGGCAAGCTCCTGATTGAAATGGTTATCGGCTGGGATAACCGTAGGACGGGGCGGGCGGGAAGTCAAGGCGGATGGCACCTATCCAGCTCTGTCCCCGGTGCCGGTCCGGATCATTCCAGATCCAGCACCAGGCGAAGGCCCTCCTCGACCCGGCGGAGGCTGGAGGGCCGGACAAGGCCGACTCGGGAATCCAGGCAGGATTTATCCAAGGTGACGATCTGGGAGACGTTCACCACCGAATCCCGGTCCAGACCGGACTCCTCGCTCTCGAGCAGCACATTCCCCGGCGCCTCGGCCAGCCGTAGATTGGACGTGAGCACGGCGCAGATCACGGTGGCGATCCGGCTGTCGTTGAAGCTGTCCGATTGGAGGATCAGGACCGGCCGGCGGAATCCCGGGGCGGAGCCCGAAGGCACCCCGAGGTCCGCCCATCGGATTT
>JAAYUR010000084.1 GCA_012517645.1 Treponema sp. | reverse complement strand
CGGTACGACGACTGGGCGGGGATCACGGTGACCCACGGGATCTGCCCCCGCCTTTCGGACTACGACGCGGGCCTCATGGCGGCCTGCGCGGTGGACGAGGCCTTCCGGGCCCACATCGCCCTGGGGGGTGACCCGGAGCGGGCCGCAGGTCTGGACAACTTCTGCTGGCCCGACCCCCTGCCCTCCCCGGGGAACCCCGACGCCGAGCGCAAGCTGGCCCAGCTGGTCCGAGCCTGCCGAGCCTTGGCGGATACCTGCCGGGTCTACCACTTGCCCCTGGTCTCGGGCAAGGATTCCATGAAGAACGACGCGGTCGCCGGAGACCGCCGCATATCCGTCCGTCCGACCCTCCTCGTGACCCTGGCGGGCTTCGTCCAGGACGTCCGCAAGGTCCCCTCCACGGACTTTCCGGGCCCGGGTCTCCTGGTCTACCTTCTGGGCCGCACCGAGGGCGCCCTGGGGCTCTCGATCCTGGAGCGCGTCGAGGGCGCTCGGTTCGGGAATCCTCCGGGAATCGACCCCGCCGCGGCGATGCCCCTCTACCGCGCCCTGGCCCGGGGGATCTCGGGCCGCCTTGTGCTCTCCTGCCACGACCTGTCCGACGGAGGCCTGGCCGCCGCGGCCGCGGAATCCTGCCTGGGCGGCCGGGTCGGGGCGGACCTCATCCTGGACGCCCTGCCGGGCGCCGAAACCGCGGAGCCGGCCCGCCTGCTTTTCTCGGAATCCCCTTCCCGGTTCCTGGTGTCCGTGCGGGCCGAGGACCGGGAGCGCTTCGAGCGGAGCTTCGCGGGGCTTCCCCACCGCTTCCTGGGGGGCACGACGGCGGAACCCCGGCTCCGCTTCCGGCACGCGGGTCGGGAGGTCCTCTCGGCCTCGCTCGAGGGCATCGAGGCGGCCTACAAGACGCCGATCGCCGGAAGGAGGTACCCGTGAGCGTGCCGGTCCTGGTAGCCTGCGGTTTCGGGATCAACTCCGACGAGGAGCTGGCCGAGGCCTTCCGTCTGGCGGGGGCGGAGCCTTCACGGGTCCACCTGACGGACCTCCTCGCCGAGCCGGGGATGCTGTCCCGGTATAGGATCCTGGCCTTCCCGGGGGGCTTCTCCTTCGGGGACCACCTGGGCTCCGGCATGGTGCTGGCCAACCTGCTTCGTCGGCGGCTCCGCCCGGAGCTGGAGGCCTTCCTGGCGGACGGGGGGCTCGTCCTGGGTATCTGCAACGGTTTCCAGGTCCTGGCCAAGACGGGGATCCTGACGAACATGGGGGGCGGCTGGGAGCGGGAGGTCACCCTGGTCCACAACGAGAAGCCCGGTTACGTGGACGACTGGGTGCGGGTCCGGGTCGAGCCGGAAAGCCCCTGCCTCTGGACGAAGGGCCTCGAGACCCTGGACCTCCCCGTGCGCCACGGGGAGGGGCGGTTCACGGCCCGGAGCCCGGGTATCCTGGAGGGACTGGAGCGGGAGCGCCTGGTGGCCTTGCGGTACGAGGGGCGGAACCCCAACGGATCCGCCCACGACATAGCGGGAGTCTGTGATCGAAGCGGCCGCGTCCTGGGCCTCATGCCCCATCCGGAGGCCTTCCTGGTCCCGGAAAACCATCCGGACCGTCGGCGCCGCCCACCCCGGGAGACGGGGCTGGCGATATTCCGGAACGCCGTATCCCGGGCATAGATTTTCCGGAATCCGGCGCCTATACTGAATCGAGAAGAATGATCAAGATTCCAGCGGGGAACCAACGGACATGAAGGAAGCATCGACCGCGGCCATCGAGGAATACGAGCGCCAGATCTTCGACCTTCGTCAGCTCCTGGAGATTTCGAAAAGCCTCAACTCCACCCTGGATTACCCGATCCTGATCGATTCCATCCTCTTCACGATCCTGGGACAGATGAAGGTCCTCAAGGCGGGACTCTTCGCCAAGAAGAACCTGGACTCCCCCTCCTTCAGCCTGCACCGGAACCACCAGGGCTTCGACCTCCGGCGCGACGTGGAGTACTCCATACCCGAGGACCATCCCTTGGTGGCCCACTTCACCCGGGCCTACGGCTGCCTGACCTTGGACGAGATCCGCCGCACCCTGGGTTCCCTGAACGGGCTGGAGGGGCTGGCGGCCCTGGAGCCCAGCCTGGTGATTCCCCTCAAGGCGAAGGGGGTCATCAACGGGATCCTGGTCATCGGGGAACGGATAGAGGGAAGCGAGTTTTCCGCCACAGAACGAGAGTACGTCATCAATATCGCCAACCTGGCGGCCATCGCGATCAGCAACGCCTTCCTTTTTGAAATGACGACCACGGACATGATGACCAAGCTCAAGATGAAGCACTACTTCTATACGGTGCTCTCCGAGCGGATGGACCGTTTCCGCACCGAGCGGCGGCCCCTGTCCGTGCTCATGCTGGACATCGACCACTTCAAGCGCTTCAACGACACCTACGGACATTCCTGCGGCGACCTGGTCCTCAAGCAGACCGCCGTCGTCCTTCAGGAGAGCGTCCGCCCGGGCGACTTGGCCGCAAGGTACGGGGGCGAGGAGTTTTGCCTCCTCCTCCCGGAGACCGACGGACCCCACGCCGCCCTCATCGCCGAGCGGATCCGGAAGAGCGTGGAGGCCAACCGGATCACCTACGAGGGCCGTGTACTGGGGGTGACCCTTTCCGTCGGCGCCGCCGAATATGACCCCGCCCGGGACGTATCCGCCAAGACCCTCCTGGACCGGGCCGACAAGGCCCTCTACCAGTCCAAGCAGGAGGGCCGCAACCGCACGACCCTTTCGCCCTAACCTTCATGGCCGTCCTCCGGTACCGCGGGCCCGCACGCCCGGGAACCTCCGAAGTCCCCACGAATCTCGCGGAATCCATCCTCACCTCCCTGCTCAAGTCCGGCCTGCCCATCCGCCACGACTGCGGGGGCAAGGCCCTCTGCGGCACCTGCCGCGTCCGGGTCCGGTCCGGCTCCGGAGCCCTGAGCCCCCCCTCGGACCGGGAGAGGACCCGGCTTGCCGCCGTAGGAGCGGCTTCGGACGAGCGCCTGGCCTGCCAGGCCCACGCGGCCCGGGACGCCGAGATCGAGGCGGTCCTGCCCCTGGAAAACACGGACCCCGGGGCTCGTGGAGGGGCGGGATGAGCAGTCCTTGGTGGAAGGATGCCGTTTTCTATCAAATTTACCCCCGGTCCTTCCAGGACTCGAACGGGGACGGAGTCGGGGACCTGAGGGGCATCGAATCCCGGCTGGACTACCTGGCCGGCCTGGGTGTGGACGCCCTGTGGATCTCCCCCTTCTTCAAGTCCCCCATGAAGGACTTCGGCTACGACGTGGCGGACTACGTCTCCGTGGATCCCGTCTTCGGGGACATGGGGGACTTCAGGAGCCTCCTGGCCGCGGCGCACCGCCGGGGG
>JAAYUR010000533.1 GCA_012517645.1 Treponema sp. | reverse complement strand
GCCCCGATGAAAATAAGGATGTTCCGGAAGCTCGCGCCCTTCTTCATGAGCATCGCCGCGAATGGGAAGGCTCCGTACAAAGGGCCCGCCGCGAAGGATCCCAGGAGAAAGGCCAAGGTCGCGCCCTTGAGGCCGGACCCGGTTCCCATGAAACGGATCATCCTCTCCCGGGGTACCCAAACGTCCAGGAGCCCCAGGAGGATGAAGATGGGTGGAATGACCAAGAGCATGGTCCGGGCCTGGTACCCGATGGAGTCCAGGGCCTTGCCCCTCCAGTGCGGAAAGAGGACCAGGAAGGCCGCGAACGCCGCGGCCGCGATCAGGACGCCCGCGTATCGTTTCAAGATGGCTTTCATAGGGACACCACCCAGCCGACGAAGAACGCGGCGCCCAGGGAGAAGAGCCAAGCCAATCCGTTGCGCAGGAACGATACCCGTCTTCCGAAAAACTTGATCTCCATGGGAAGGGTGACGATCCCGACCATCATCAGGCTCGAGACGAAGGCGGCGATCTGGGTGGCCCCAGCGCCTTCCCGCATCAGGGAAGCCGCGGCCGGAAAGGCGATGAAGCCCGGTATCAGGGTCACGGCCCCGACCAGGGAAGCCCCCAGAATTCCCAGGAACCCCGAGGACGCGCCGAGCACCCTGGATATGAAGGCCGTGTCCAGGACCGCCAGGGTGGCAGCCACCAAGGTCAGGACGACCAGGAATTGCGGAAGAATCCCTTCAAAGGCCTTCCATGCCTTCTGAAGGGCGATCCGGGTTTTTCCCTTGTCCTTCAAGAACGATACGCCCAATCCCGCCAAAGCCAACCCGTACAGCAGATACGTGTCCATGGCCGCTCCTTGTTGCCAATTATAGCAACATTGCAAAAAAGGTCAAGGGAATCTTGACAAAAGTTTCCAAACATTGCAACTTTAGTGTATGGAAGACAGGGAACAGCGTTCCTATGAACTTAAGGCGGAGATGTTCAAAGCCCTAGCCCATCCCATGCGGCTGCGAATTCTGGACAAGTTGAAAGAACGGCCGTGGTGTGTATGCGAGCTCGCGGCGGAGGTCGGCATAGAAAAGTCCGTGGCTTCCAAACATCTATCCCAATTGAAAACGGCGGGTCTTGTGGATGATGAACGCCGGGGCACCTTGGTGGAGTACCGGCTTGCGGCACCCTGCGTCCTGGAAATGGCCGCCTGCGCCGAGGGACCGGTGCTCAAGAACCGGCGCAGGCAGTTGAACATAGAGGAACCTGTCGGAACTCAATAGACGGGGCCGCCCTTCGGCGGCCCCGCTGTTCGCATAGCTCCGTTACGGAAATTACGGCTTCGGCAGATCCACGTAGGGCTTGGTCGGATCCCAGGTCCCCGCTCGGGTCTCGCCTCGGATGCTGGGAATCTCCAGAACCTGGCCGGGAAGGATAAGGTCCGGGTCGTTGGGGTTCACCAGGATCGCCTTATTGGCGTCGTAGAGCAGCCTCCACTGCCAAGGATCCCCGTAGACGAAGGGGTACTCCGCGATCCGCCAGAAACAGTCCCTCCGTTCGGGAATCAACCGCACTTCGTAGTACCTGGGCAGGGGCAGGCGCTCGGTGACATCGGCGAGGGCTTCCAGGACCAGATCCGAGTACTCCGCGGCGTCCAGCCAGCTCTCCGCCTCGTAGGCGGCCGTGGCGAGTCCCATCCGCGCCGAAGCCAGGGACCACTCGCTGGGGTAGGTGTCGGGAATCCCGTTGGTCAGGGCCCAGGTCATCCGGACCTGGGCGGCGGAGTAGGCTTGATCCGCCTGGTTCTTGGCCAGCATGGTCTCCACGAACTCGTCCGACAGGCGGGCGAACTCCTGGGCCTGGGCCGCCAGGTCCGCGGCGGCGTCGTAATCTCCGGCGTCAAAGGCTTCCTGGGCCTGGGCGCGGAGTTCCAGGCTTTTTTGATAATAGCTGTTTTGGAGAAGGCTCTGGCCGAACGCCGATAGGGTCAAAAGAAGGGCGATAAGAAGCAGGGATATGCGTTTCATGGCCGCCTCCTCACTCTTCCGCCGTGCCGAGGACCTGGTCCCCGGCCTTGGCCTTGGATTCGCTTTCCTGGGCTCGTGCTTCCGCCTCCGCCATGGCCGCCAGGGCGGCATTTCGTTTAACCTCCGCCTCCGCATAGGCTTCCTCGAAGAGGGCGGCGGCGCGGTCGAACTCGGGACCGGCTTCCTGATAGTTCCCCCCCGCCAGCAGGGCGGATGCGTTGTTATAGACCGTCAGGGCTTGGGAGTACTTCTCTTTTACCGCCACCGGAGCCTTGATCTCCTCGGACCGGCGTTTCGCGTCGTCCGCGGGGGCCTTCTTCCCGGCGGCATAGAACTGCCAACCCTTCTGGACTACCAGGTTGTATCGCAGGGTGGCCTCGTCCAAGGCGTCCAGGGCCGCCTCGGGGTTGGACGCGAAGAGGGAGTCCGACTCGGCCAGCTTCTCGTCCGCCAATTTGAAGTTACCCGCGTCGTACTGGGCGAAGTCTTTTTCTTCTATTGAATTCCGGATGCCCAGGGCCTTGGCTTTCTTGTACGCGGCCTCATAGGTCTGCCGGGCTTTCTCGAAGGCGATCAGGGCTTCCTCGTTCTTCTTGGCGTCCAAGGAGGAGGCGCCGGTGGCGTAGACCGCGTCTCCCTGGGCCAAGCGTTCCGCGGCCCTCTCCGGGGCTCCGACCTTGATCGCCTCGGCCTTCATCTCGTCGGCTCGTTTCCGGTTTTCCTCGGCCAGGATTCCGGCTCCCTTGTCTATGACGGCCTTGAACGCCGCGATCGCGTCCTTGAGAATCGGGGCGGCTTTCTCGTTGTCCTTGGCGTCGTAGGCGGTCTTCCCCTCCACGTACTTGGCATCCGCGGCCTTGTAGTCGTCGGCGACCACCTCGAAGAGCTTGAGGTCGAAGGCTTTCTTCCTGAGCGCCGAGGCCTCTGCCAGAAGGCCGTCCGCTTCAGCTTGGGATACTGTCGGCACCGGGGCGGGCTGGGGGACGGGTTCCGGCTCAGGCTCCGGGGCCGGGGGCTTGGTGGCGCATCCCGCGGCAAGCAGCATGCCGATCGCGAGAATCGGAACTAGTTTCTTCACAGGCACCTCCAAAGAAGATGAAATTAGGAATGACACGCACTTCCGGCCCAGGTCCCGGAACGAGCGAGTTCGGAAGATTCAAGGGACGGACACCTTGTTCCTAGTTTCATAGTACCACACCCGGAATGGATATGGCAAACAAAGGAGGGTAGAAATCGGCCGAGAAGCCGGCTCAACTATTCGTACTCGACCGTAAAGCCGGGGAATTCCTTCTGAAGCTCCTCTTTCAAGGTTCGCTCGATGGTCACCAGGATCTGGCCGTTCATGGCGGAACAGGCGGGGCACTCGTGACCCACCGGACGGCCCTCCAGCCGGACGACCAAGGCCTTTTCCTTGGGGGAGTACCGGATCTTGGATACCAGGTTGAGCTCCGCGAGGCTAAGCTCGCTCACCGGCTCCTTTACCCGCGCGAGGACCGCGTCGAACTTCGCTCGGGTCGCAGGATCGAGTTCCATGCTCAGTCCTCCTTCTTGGAATCCAGAAACTTCGGGACGGCGTGCAGGACGGTTTCCAGATCCGCCGAGACGTCCCCCCCCTTGGGCACTACGTAGAGGTAGAAGGTCTTGTTGCCCGGGTAGGAACAGAAGTGGCGCAGGCGCCGGGGCTCCGGGAAGGCGGCCAGCAGGGATTCCAGCTCCGCGGACAGGTCCGTCCCTCGCCAGAGCAGGACAAAGGACTTGCCCCCCGCCTCGGTGTCCCGCCGGCTCATCTCCTCGATTCCGTCGATCCGGGCCCGTCGCAGGGTTGCCCGGGCCACGATATGTGCCTCGCCCTTGATCTTCTTCTTGGTGAAGAGGTTGATGAAGAACCGATCCGTAAAGCCCAGCAAGCGGGAGATCGGCAGGTAGAGGAGGGACTGCCGGGGACTCATGGTCATGGTGCCTTTGGCGCTGACCCAGGGGCCCGTGGACAGGGTGTAGACGAAGTTATACCCGATGGAACCGCCGATGTTCACGTAGTTGGTATGGTTAGGCTTGAGCAGGGTTTCCAAACCCTTGGAGATTGAAGCGGCCAGGGCACGGTTGCGCCTGCGGCCGAAGAAATACTGGGCGGTGGCGGCCACGCCCAAGACGACCAGGGCCGCAAGCAGGTAGGGATTCAGGTTCATGAGCGTCCTTTCGGTCCCGAGGCCAGGAAGTCCGCCACGAGAGCCTCGGTCCCGATCGTACGGAGATCCTCCCGTTCGTGCAAGCCCCCGGGCAGGAAGTCGAAACCGAAGGCCCGGATGCCGGACAGTTTCCGGTCCAGGGACCAGTCCGCCTTGGAGACCCCGCGCTTGTTGACGCAGAGTCCGGACAGGGGTATGTCGATCTTGAGGAGTTCCTCCTGGATGCGGAGCGCCTCGGAAACCGAAAGGTGGTCGGGGTTGATGACCACCGCCACGTAGCTTTCCTTGGAAAAGAGGTTCTGGAGGGCGGACAGGCGCTTGCGGATGGACCCCAGCCGGCCGTAGACCTTGTCGTCGTCCTTGTCCACGCAGGATGCCGCAACCGCCGACTCGGGATT
>JAAYUR010000239.1 GCA_012517645.1 Treponema sp. | reverse complement strand
CATGACGGGATCCCCCGTGGAGTCCAGGCCCTCGGGGGCGGGGCCGGGGGCCGAGGGAGATATCCAGAGATCCGCCCCCGAATCCGCCAGGGCTTGTTCCAGTTCACGGCGCAGGACGGAGCGGCCCTCCCGGTCCGCGGCAAGCTGGGCCTCCGACACCTCCCGGCCCTCCAGGATCAGGTTTCGGGTCGCGGGGGCGTACAAGTCCTGGAACTTCGGGAAGAGCCGGGCGTGGGAACGGTCCATCTCCGCGGCGGCGACGCGCCGGTGCCGGGCGTTGATCTTCCCGATGTCCCGAAGGGCGGGAACCCGCAGGACCGCCCAGCCCGCGGCGGCCAAAGCCGCGGCGGCTCCCTCGAACCGCTCCCGAGCCTCCGGGGAGGCCTGGTCGAGGTACGGTCCCTCGGGGACGGCCAGGACGGGTCCCGGCGCGGAACTCGGAAGGCCCCTCCAGCCGTCGCAGACCGCCGCGGCGCCCCGGGCCAGGGCCCGGGCGTCCGGAGCCAAGAGGCCGACGTGGTCCACCGAGGGCGCGAAGGGGAAGACCCCCCGGGCGCTCACCCGTCCGTAGGAGGGCTTCCACCCCGCGATCCCGCAGTAGGCCGCGGGCCGAGAGATGGATCCGATCGTCTGGGTTCCCAGGGCCAGGTGGCAGAAACCCGCCGCCACAGCCGCGGCGCTCCCGGAGCTCGATCCGCCGGGGGTGCGGCGCAGGTCCCAGGGGTTCCGGGTGGGTCCCGGGGCGAAGAAGGCGAACTCCGTGGTCACGGTCTTGCCCAGGACCAGGGCGCCCTCCGCCTTCAGGGCTGCCAGGGCCGCGGACTCCTCTCCGCCGAGCTCCTCCGGGGGCAGTCGGGATCCCGCCCGGGTCGGGAAGCCTTCGGCGTTGAAGATATCCTTGACGCCCACCAGGAGACCGTAGAGGGGGGGACGGTCCGCGGGATCGGGGTACCGCTCCGCCAGCGCCCGGGCTTCGGCCAGGAGCCGCTCCCTCCGGCCGGGTTCCGGAAGGAGAGCCCGCACCTCGGGATCGATCCGGTCGATCCGGTCGCAGACCTCCCGAATCCGGTCTGCGGGATCCGAGGCGCCGGAACGGAAGTCCCGGGCGTCCCCCTCGGTGTCCAAAGGACGGAAGAGGCTCAACCCAGGACCCCCGAGTCGCGCAGGCTCTTGATCTCGGCGGACGATAGCCCTAGAAGGTCCGCGAGGACCTCCTCCGTATCCTGGCCGATCCCGGAGGCGGGAGGCCGGGTCGGAGATTCCTGGAGGGCCTCCATCTTGATGGGGTTGCCCGGAATCGTCACGGTGCCGATGTCCGGATCTTCCACGGCCACGAGCATATTCCGGGCCCGAAGCTGGGGATCCTGCATCACCCGGTCCACGGTGTTGACCGGGGCGCTGGGCACCCCGGCACCCTCGAGGAGGTCGATCCATTCCTGGGCCTTCCTCCGCGCGAAAACCCGGTCCAGCTCGGGGATGAGGTCCGCGATGTGCTTGGTCCGGTCCCCGTTGGTGGCAAACCGGGGGTCCGCCAGGAGGTCCTGCCGGTCCAGGGCCTCGCAGAAGGTTTTCCATAGGGAATCGTTGCCCACAGCCACCACGAACCAGGCGTCCGAGGCCCGGAAAGCCTGGAAGGGCGTGATGGTCGGATGCCGGGTCCCCAGGGCTCCCGGCGCCTTTCCCTCCACCTGGTACCGGACAAGGGCGTTCTCAAGGATGGCCACCTGGCAGTCCAGCATGGCCACGTCGACCTTCTGGCCCGTTCCGGTCCTCTCCCTCTGGTACAGGGCGGCCAGGATACCGGAAGCCCCGAAGAGCGCGGCGGTGATATCCCCGGTGGACATGCCGACCCGGGTGGGCGGCGAGTTCGGCCAGCCGGTGATGCTCATCATGCCCCCCCGGGCTTGGACCAGGATATCGTAGGCGGGCTTCTTGGAATCCGGCCCCGAATGGCCGAACCCCGAAACGGCCGCGTAGATCAGGCGGGGGTTCTCCTTCTTGAGAACCTCCCAGCCGAGGCCTAGCTTTTCCATGGTTCCGGGACGGAAATTCTCCACAAGGACGTCCGACTTCCGGGCCAGCTTCAGGAGCAGGGCCCTGCCCTCCTCCTTCTTGAGATCCAGGGCTACGCTCTTCTTGCCCCGGTTGATGGTGATGTAATAGAGGCTCTTGCCGTCCTTGAAGGGGCCGAAACCCCGGGAATCGTCCCCGGTTCCGGGCACTTCCACCTTGACGACCTCGGCCCCCAGGTCGGCCAGCATCATCGTACAGTACGGTCCCGCGAGAACGCGGGTCAGGTCGAGGACGCGCACGCCCTCCAACGGTCCGGGCATAGAGCCTCCTATCGGGTACTGGTATCGGCCGGCCAGCCCCGGGGCCGTGGGCCCCCGGACGAACCGGCCCGCAGGATCAGCGCTTCCGGGCTTCCTCGTGGAGCCAGGCGGCCTTGGCACCGGCGATGTCCCCGAAGCGGGTCAGCTCGCACTTGGCCTTCTTGGCCATGAGCTTCTCGTACCGGTCATCCTCCACCATGGCGACGATGCGGGATATGCTGGACTCCCCGTCCACGAAGCGCCAGGGGAAGCACCCGATCGTGCAACGCTGGTTGAGAAGCAGGTCGATGTCGCCGCCCACGCACTCCGCGTGGATCACGTGCTCGTTGAACATCTCGATGTGCATCAGCTGGTACTTGTCGTCCGAGAAGACCTGGTCCAGGCCCTTGCCGTACTTCTGCTTGAAGTGCTTGTCGCACTCCGCGGCCTGCTTGGGCATCCAGTCCCGGATCTTCGTGTTCATGGGATGGTCCGCGCTGCCGCAGTCCACGCCGATCCAGCGGAGCTTCTTGCGTTTGGCCCACTCCGCGAACTCTCGGTCCGGACCGGGGTGCTTGATCATGTACCGGATCTCGTCGCCCGTGGGCTGGTCCCAGCCGTAGTGGTGGAAGCCCGTGTGGATGATCAGGATGTCCCCCTCCTTGACCTCCACCCGCTCCTCCACCTGCTTGGAGGTATAGATGTCGTAGTCCTGGGCGCAGTCCGAGAGGTCCACCACGGCCCCCTCGTGGACGAGGAAGTCCATGGAAAGGCTGGCGATGTCCTTGCCGGGGGTGTAGAAGTGGATCTCCCCGTCCAGGTGGGTCCCGATGTGGTTGGAGTGGGTGACCAGCTGGCCGTTTGCTCCGTTGGGAGCCAGGCGCTTGAAGTATTTTACCTCGAGGGGCTCGTAGGTCGGCCAGGGCGGGGTTCCGATGCCCAGGGGAATGGTAAGGTCGATCATCTTCATGGAAAACCTCCTACAAGGGTCCTTGGGGGACCGCGCGTCCCCCTATAATCCAACAAAAACCATCCGCGCGCAACCCGCCCGGAGAGTACGATTTTCTCATCGAACCGATCAATGCGCAAGAGGATCCTGACATATTCCCGCATAATGTCTAGCGACCATCGATGGAAGGGCTTTCAAAATCGGGTCGATCCTACGAGGCGTTTCAAGCCCCCGCCGGAGCGAGAACCCCGAAGGGCCGGGACCGTTCACCGGGCCCGGAAAAGACACGCGCTCTTGCCCCCCGTAAAGTCCCGATGTATGCTCCCCGAAAAGGAGCGGGACATGGAGAGGAAGCCCTTCGAGCTGAACCGCAGGAACGCCGTGCTTCTGATCGTGCTCTTCGGAATCGTCAGTCTATTCGCGGACATGAACTACGAGGGGGGCCGCAGCGTGGTGGGCCAGTACCTGAAACTCCTGGGCACCAGCGCCTTCGCCCTGGGGCTGTCCGCGGGTCTCGGGGAGTTCGTAGGCTATGCCCTGCGCCTGGTCTCCGGCGGCATCGCCGACCGAACCCGAAAATACTGGACCCTCATCATCCTGGGCTACGTGATCCAGCTCTGCTCCTTTCCCCTGATGGCCTTCGTCCGGGGCTGGGAGCTGGCGGTGATCTTCCTCTTCCTGGAGCGGGTGGGCAAGGCGGTCCGCAAGCCCGCCCACGACGCGGTGGTGTCCTTCGCTGCCAAGCGAACCGGAAGCGGCTTCGGCTTCGGACTCCACGAGGCCATGGACCAAATCGGGGCCTTTTTGGGGCCCGCACTCTTCTCCGCCCTCCTCTTCCTGGGCCCCGACGCCAAGACCCTGGCGGGCTACCGGACGGGCTTGGTCCTTCTCTTCATCCCCGCGGGCCTGGCGGTGGGATTCACGGTCTTCAACCGTTTCCTCTTCCCCCACCCCGAGCGGTTCGAGCTCAAGAAGACCGCCGTTCCGATCGAGGCCTCGGGGTATCCCCGGAGCTACTGGGTCATCGTCCTGGCCGCGGGCCTCCTGGCCATGGGAATCACGGATTTCCCCCTGATCGGCCTGCACTTGAAGCGCAGCGCCGGGTTCTCCGAGGAGGCCATCCCCCTGCTGTATGCCGGGGCCATGGCCGTGGACGCCGCGGCCGCCCTGGTTTTCGGGCGGCTCTACGACAAGGCGGGGCTCAAGGTCCTGGCGGTCCTTTTCGCGGTGGAGCTTTTCACCGCCCCCTTGGTCTTCCTAGGCCCCTTCTGGATGATCCTCGCGGGCATGGCCCTTTGGGGCGTGAGCGTAGGAACCCAGGAATCCATCCTCAAGGCCGCCATCGGAGACCAGGTGCCCGAGGACCGCAGGGCCCGGGCCTTCGGACTCTTCAACACCCTCTTCGGCCTGGCTTGGTTCGCGGGCAGCGCGGTCATCGGCCTGCTCTACGACCGTTTCGGCGCGGTCCCCCTGGTGATCTTCTCCGTGGTGGTGCAGGGCGCCGCCCTGCTGGCCTTTCTGGGACTGGGCCCCGGCCTGGGGAAGAAGAGATCCCCGGGAACCGACAACATCCCTTGATCTTGCGGATCACGGGTTGTTTGCCACACTATGATCGGTAACGGAGGTATTCGGAGCATGCGGCGGAATCCGGATTCGGATGTTCGGGAACGCCGGATTCAGTCTATCCTGGAATCCACCCAGGACGTAGTATTCACCCTGGACACCCGGGGACGGCACACCGGGGTCTACGGCTCTTGGGTTGCCCGCTCGGGACAGACACCGGAGAACTACTTGGGGAAAACGGCCCGGGAGATCCTTGGGCCGGAAGCCGCAGCCGTCCACGAGGCCGCTCTGGCGAGAGCATTGAAGGGAGAATTTGTCGTATACGACTGGTCCGTCACCGTGCAGGGACGAACCAGCCATTATCAGACATCGCTCTCCCCGATCCGCACCGAGTCCGGAGAGATCGAGGGAGTGGTCGGGATCGGCCGGGACATCACCGAACTTTTCGAGACCCAGGAGGAACTACGAAAACGCGAACGGGAGCTCCTGGCTTCCGCGTAATACCTCCGCACGATCCTGGACACCACGATCGACGGGTTCTGGGTGGTGGATCTGGATAAACGTATATCCGAGGCCAACATGGCCTACTGCCGGATGTCCGGCTATACCCGGGAAGAACTCACGCGGCTTCGAATCAACGACATCGACGCAATGGAAGATCCGATCGAGACCGCCGAACGGATAGAACGCATCCTCCGTACGGGAGCGGAACGCTTCGAAACGAAGCACCGCAGGAAGGACGGCAGCCTCTTCGACGTGGAGATCTCCGCAGCCCGGTACGACGACCCCTCCGGCACCCGGTTCGTATGTTTTTGCCGGGATATCACAGAACGCAAACGGAACCAGGAGGAGCTCCGCCGCCAGCTGGAGGACAAGATCCTTCTGCTCCGGGAAACCCACCACCGCATCAAGAACAGCTTCCTGTCCGCGGAATCCCTGCTGGGCTTGCAGGCTTCCAAAGCCGCGAATCCCGAGGCGATGGACATGCTCAAGGGCGCCCAGGCCCGGATCGCGGCCATGCGGGTCCTGTACCAGAGGATCCTCGAAGCGGACCAATACCGACGGGTCTCCCTGCGACCCTACCTGGAGAGCCTGGGGCGCAGCATCCTTTCCGCCTACTCCACAGAACCGGCGATATCCTTGGAGTTCGACCTGGAAGACCTGGAAGCGGATTCCGAGGTGGCCTTTCCCCTGGGGGCCATGGCCGCGGAGATCCTGACCAACAGCTTCAAACACGCCTTCCCGGCGGGGAACCCGGGCAGGATCCGCATGCTCCTACACCGCGGGCCCGGGGGGCGGGGGATCCTGCGGCTCGAGGACGACGGCCGGGGTATCTCCGGAGACGTACGGATCGACGAGTCGAAGAGCTTCGGATTGGCCCTTCTGCGGATGATGTCCGAGCAGATCGGAGGTTCCTTCCGGATCGAGTCGGCGCCGGGCCGTGGAACCTCCTGCGAGATCGAGTTCCCGATCCCGGCTTCGTAGACCCTCCGGCTCTAGCCCACCGGGAACTCCAGGACGAAGCGGGTTTCCCGCCCTCGTTCGAGGTTCAGGGTCCCTCCGAGCTGCTCGGATAGCAGCCGGCATAGCTGGAGCCCGAAGCCGCCGGAGGTGTCCGGGTCGATCGATTCCGGCAAGCCCGGCCCGTCGTCCCCGTAGGTGATACGAAGCTTGTCCCTTCTTCGGGCTGCCGTAAGCAGGATCCGGCCCTCCGGCCGGCCCCGGAAGGCGTACTTCATCGAGTTCGTCACCAGCTCGTTCAGGAGGATCCCCAGGGGAGTGAGGGTTCGCACGGGCAGGGGGATGTCCTCGATCCGGAGCTCCGTCCGGACGTCCACCTCGGTATTGAAGAGAGTCCGAACCTGGTCCACGATGCCGGGCAGGAAGTCCCGGAGGCTCATCTCCCGGAAGTTCTCCGACCGGTACAGGCGGTCGTAGAGCCGGGACATGCCCTGGACCCGTGCCGCGGCGTCCTCCAGCACGCCTCGGGCCGGAGTGTTCCCTTGCCGCCCCGCCTGAAGGGAAAGAAGGCTGTGGATCAGCCCCATGTTGTTCTTGACCCGGTGGTGGGTCTCCCGGAGAAGGAGCTCCTTTTCCGACAGGAGGGTGCGGACCGCCTCCTCCGCCCGCTTGCGCTCGGTGATGTCCAGGGCGGCGAAAGTCACCCCCCGGGACAGGTCTCCGGAGAACAACGGGGCGGAGGCTAGAAATATCTCCAGGATGCGGCCGTCCTTGGTCCGCCAGGCCGCTTCCGCGGTTCCGTATCCCCTCTCCGCGATCTGCCGGTACTTGTCCCGGCCCACCCGCTCGTATTCCTCCGGATCAGCATAGAGAAGACCGATGCTGGCACCGACAAGCTCTTCCCGGGAGTAGCCCGTCATTTCGCACAGCTTTCCGTTCGCCTCCCGGATAATACGTTCGGGCCCCTGGACGATCCCGATCCCAGCCGGCACGGCCTTCAGGATGCTGTCCAGTCGTTCCTTGCTTTCACGGAGGGTTTGTTCTACCCGCACGGTCTCTGTGACATCCTGGAAAGTCCCGACCATGGACGCCGGCGCGCCATTCCCGTCCTTCCGGACCCGGCCGATGCTGTGTACGAACCGATACTCGCCGGAGACCGTCCGGATCCGGTAAACCTTATCGAACCTGTCCCCGGTCCGGATGCACCGATCGACCTCCTGGTACACGGCGTCCCGGTCCTCCTCGTGGATAAGCTCCGCGTAGTTTTCCATGGTGGGTTGAAAGGTCCCGGGATCCAGCCCGAAAATCCGGTAGGTCTCTTCGGACCAGACCGCGGAACCCGTCGCCAGGTCGATGTCGTAGTGTCCCACATGGGCGATGGATTCCGCGGCCCGGAGCCGTTCTTCCATCCGTTTCTGCTCCGTCATGTCCCGGCCCAGGATAAGGGCCGCGGGACGACCGTCGTATACGATGGGGATGGAAGTGGATTCCGACAACAGCTTCGTACCGTCCTTCCTCAGGATGTACATCTCGATGGGCTCGTTCGGGAGGCCGGCGGCGACGCGTTCCATCCGTTCCCGGATGACGGACCTGTGTTCCTCGGCGATCGTATCGATCGCCGAAACCCTGACCATCTCCTCCGGACTGCCGTAGCCCAGGAGCCTAGCCCCGAAGGGATTCGCGAAGACGTACCTTCCGTCCTGCAGGACCAGTATGGAAACGGGGGCGGTCCGGAGCAGGAGATCGAACTGTGCGCGGCTTCGCTCGAGCTCCTCCCGTATACGGAGCTCCTCGGTGATGTCCTGCACGTGGGTGACGAAGTGCTGGGGTTCGCCGGAGGAATCGCGCAACAAAACCACGCTGAGGTCCGCCCAGACCACCCGACCGTCCTTGTGCAGGTACCGCTTCCGGAACCGCGCCCGGTCCGAGTCCCCGTTCCGCAGGGCCGCCATCCGGGCCCGGCTCGGCTCCACGTCGTCAGGGTGGGTCAGGGCGGCGAAGTCCAGGAACGCGAGCTCCTCCCGGGTGTACCCGAGCATGGAGCAGAATTCCTGGTTCACCCGAAGGAGCTTGCCGTCCGGGGAGGTGAGGACCATGCCGACCGCGACACTCTCGAAGGCGGTGCGGAACCTGCTCTCGCTCTCCCAGAGGCGGAAGGCCATGCGGATGGAGGCTTCCAGGACCGTGTCCCCGGAATTCTTGACGATATAGCCATAGGAGCCGATCCCCTCGGTCTTATCCACGACCTCGGGTTCCGTGTGGGCGGAGTGGAACACCAGGGGGATGTCCCGGATCCGCAGGATCCGGCGGGCAGCCTCTGCGCCGTCCATCCCGGGACCTAGGTCGATATCCATGAGCACCAGGTCGATGTCCGGATCGGTCTCGACAACCTCGACGGCTCGTTCCCCCGTCGGGGCCGTCCGGACGGCGAACCCGAACCGCTGCAAGGTCCGGGCCGTCGCCGCCGCGATGAGGGCCTCATCCTCGACCAGGAGAATGGTTTTTCCGGCTTCGTTTTTCATGGGGCCCCCGAATGCGGGACGTACCGGCGCTTTGCGGACCGGAACGTTCGGCCGATTGTGAAGCGGGTTTTTAACTGAGGCTTTTTCAAAACTCAGGGAGTTTTGAAAAAACCATTTTGAAATCCGCGATTGCTCGCAGCAATCGCAACGCAACCGTTGCGAGCAATCGCAAAGCCAATTTCAATAGTGACTGACTTATTAAATTGGTTCAACTATAACAGCCTCCGGTAGATTCTTCAAACCTCCCGCACGTTTACTTCCCGTATTTCTCCGCGAACGCCAAGACGGCGTCGGTGAAGCAATTTGCGGGCTCGTCGTCCGTGACGTACCGGAGCGGAGCTCCGGCCGCGAACCGGCGCGCGTCCTGCGCGCCAAACCTCCCGCGATTCTACTCTCCATATTTTTCAGCAAACGCTAGAACAGCATACATGAAACAGTTCGCGGGAGGTTTGACCAGGCCGGCGCCGACCATCCCGATCCCGGGCTCCTTGTGTGCTATCCCCGTGTTGATGGCCGGAAGGATCCCCGTCTCCACCACCTTGCACACGTCGATCCCCGTGGGGGTGCCCCGGAAGTCCAGTGCCGGGATGCGGTAGGCGTCGTTTTCCCCGACGGTGATCTCGTACATCCGGCGGGTCACGTTCAGGGCGTCCTCGGGAGTGCCCCCGACGAACTTGACGATCGCCGGGGCCGCCGCCATGGCGAAGCCCCCGATGCCGGAGGTCTCTGTGATCACCGAGTCCCCGATGTCCCGGGCTGCGTCCGCGGCGGAAAAGCCCGGAAGGTACAGGCCTTCCACGACGCTCGCGGGCCCCGTGAACCATCGCTCCCCCAGGCCGGAGATGCGGATACCGAACTCCGTTCCGTTCCGGGCCATGGTCGCGATGACCGAGGATGCCTCGATCCCCAGGGCCGCGTCCACGGTGCACTTGGCGGAGGGCATGGTCAGGTTTAGGAAGAAGTGGTCGTTCCCGTTCAGGAAGGCGAAGACCTTGGAGATATCCTCCTTGGGCTCGTCCAGGAGGACAAGGTAGGGAGCGAGCTCCCGGATCACCAGGCTCGTGCCCGCACGGTTGCGGTTATGCCCCTCGTCCCCCATCTGGAGGACCTGGGCGATGAGGCTCTTCATGTCGATCGGGCCCCGCAGGGCCAGGGCCTTGGCCAGGATGGGGGCGAGGCGATCCGCCATCCAGCGCAGGCGGTCCAGGACCTCCTGGGAATAGGCCCCGTAGCGAAGCACTTTGCCGAGCCCCTCGTTCAGGGTGCAGTAGGCCTTGTTCCCGAAGGCCTGGTTCTCCACGATCCACACGGGCATGCTCGCGGTCATGACCCCCGCCATGGGACCCACCGCGGAATGGTGGTGGCAGGGTTCGAAACGGACCTTCCCGGAGGCCGCCAGTCTCTCGGCTTCCTCGGGGGTAGAGGCCAGCCCCTCATACAGGAGGCCCCCGATCACGGCGCCCCGCATCGGGCCCGCCATGTCCTTCCAGGCGACCGGGGGGCCCGCGTGGAGGATCAGGTCCCGGGCCATGCCCGGCACGGTGTCCAGGGCCGTGCCGATCCCGACAAGGGTCGGCTTGCCGGCCAGGATCCGGGCCAGGGCCTCGGCGTTGGCCTCGGCCACCCGGGGGTTCCGGGCGATCGCGTCCAGGGCCTCGATCACCTCCTTGCGGCCTCCCGCGGGCGGCTTCCAGTCCACCTGGACCGTCGGCACGCCTCGGCCGGCCAGGGTCTCCGCGAAGCCTTCTAGGCCGAGGTTCACCACTTCGAGTCTCTCGGAAAAGAGTTTAAGTACGGGCTGTGCGTTCATCGGTTCGGCGCTCATCGGGCGGCTCCCTTCTGGAGTATTCGGGCGGACAGGCGCGCGGCCTGGCTGTTGGAAGGCATGACCACGACCCCCGCGGCCTGTAGTTTTCGCTTCTGCTCCTCGAAGCCCTGGAAGTCCGATGGAGTGCCGGTGACCGAGGCTACCACGGACAGGCGGCCACCCCGGGCCGCGGCCTTCTCGCGGGCGGCCTGGATATGGGGAACCAGGGCTCCGGCAGGATCCGGATGGGACCCGTAGCCCAGGACTAGGTCCAGGAGGAGAACGGCCACCGAGGGATCCTCGGCCTCCGCGTCCAGGCGGTCGGTCCGGGTGGAGGGGTCGATCATAGGGTGCGGACGACCGACGGTGAAGACGTCGTCCCCCAGGTCCACGATCGTGTGTTCCCGGGAAACCTGGGGATCCGGAGGCACCAGGGCGGGATTCGTCTGGTTGTTCGACCAGATCGGACCCAGGAGAGGCTGAAGCAGGAAGAGGGCCTCATCGGCCAGGGTACCCCCGGTGTAGAGACCACGGAGGTGCTTCTGGCTCGGCGAAAAGCCCGCGGATTCCCGGTCGATGATCTGCGAGATCTCGGACTCCGGAAGGTCCCAGTCTACGGGCTTGTAGGCCCGCCCCAGGGACAGAGCCGCGGCCCTGCGCGCGCAGTCTTCCAAGTCCGAGGCAATTTGGATGTCGGCGGCCGGTTTGCCCAGGACCGAGGGGTCCGATAGTCCCAGGAAGTGCACTACGCAGGGCTTGCCCGAGCGGGCCAGGGCGTCCATCACCGCCTTGGCCGTCTCGGGCGCCGGGGGCTTGCTGATCACGACGATGACCGAGGTGGCGGGATCCGCGGCCAGGGCGGCTATGGTCAGAAGCATGGTCCGGCCTCCGACCTCCGGATTCTTCAGGTCCCGCCCTCCGGTGCCGACGGCCTGGGAGATCCCGGCTCCGTACCGGTCCACCAGGCAGGTGACCTCCTGTAGTCCCGTCCCGGAGGCGGCCGCCACGCCCACGCCGCCGGAGCGGACCACGTTGGCGAAGCAGAGGGGTTGGCCGTTTACGATCGCGGTCCCGCAGTCGGGTCCCATGACCAGGAGTCCCTTGGCCGCGGCGCGGCGCTTCAGGTCCACCTCCTCCTCCAAGGACACGTTGTCGGAGAAGAGCATCACGTGCAGGCCCTTTTCCAGGGCCTTACGGGCTTCCCGGGCGGCGTACGCCCCGGGCAGGGAGATCACGGCCAGGTTGGCCTTGGGCAGGCGGGACAGGGCCGCGTCCAGGCTTCCCGTGCGCGTCAGCCCCGATCCGCCCAGCCCGGAGGCCGACGAAGCCTTCTTCCGATCCACAAGCTCCAGGGCCCGGTCAAGCGCCGCCTCGGCCTTCGCCGCGTCTTGGGCCTCCACGGCCACCAGCAGGTCGTTCGGCCCGGCTCCGTCCAGGTCCGGCCCCCCGAAGCCCATGCCCGAAAGAAGGTCCCGGTTCATATCCGTGCCCATGGCCACGACGGCCTCCCGGACTCCCCCCGAGGCCTTGAGCTCCTGGGTGGCGAGCATCAGGAACACCGAATCGTGGTAGCTATCCTTGCGGACCCTGAGAAGTTTCATGCGACGCTCCTTCCGTCAGACCTAGACACGCATCCCTGCCGGAGCTGGCCCCGTGGGAAACGGCGGCCCGGATCGCCTCGGCGAGGTCGTTTTCAAAATCCCCCTGGGAGGCTAAGGCCACAGCCTTCGCCACCCGTACGAGGTAGGCCGGGAACACCCCCCAGGCGGCCCCGGCCAGGAGGGTCCGACCGGGAATCGTGGTGCGCGCGGTATCGATCCTCGCGGCGGCCGCCAAGGCTTCCTCCCCGCCCCCTGCCAGGATTCTGCCCAGGAGCCAACCCGCCAGGAAGTCGTCCCCCGCGGGGGTGGTTCCCGGGCCGAAGCCCGCAAGATTGAAGGGAAAATCCGGCCGGCCCCTCAGTTCCGAAAGACGCCGGGCGAAGGGGCCGTCCCCGTGTATCCCCTCGGAATACCCGTCCGAGGCCAGGGCGGCCCGGACGCGGGCGACCGCGGCCTCAAGGGCCTCCGGCCCGGCGGCACGGACGGCCGAGGCCGCCGCGGCCAGGTCCGGCCGGGGATCCCAGTCTTCCGGAAGGGCGATCCGGACTTGCCCCCCCGGCGCCATGAAGACGGGATCCCCGAGGCCCGAGAATGCGAGCGGCCGCCCCGGAACGACAAGCCCGGCCAGGGCGTCGAACGCCTCCGGACCGGGCCAGATGCCCCGGGCTTCCATGTCCTCCCGGGACCGGAGAATCGTGACCCAAAGACCGTCGGGGTGGTCCAGGGCGATCGCCCCCCGGAATACTCCCGCGGTTCGGGCTTCCCAGGCTCCGCGGGGCACCAGGGGCCCCGCGAGGGCCCGGAAGCTCACGGTATCAGTCGCACTCCGCCGAGGTGATGTCCTTCGGCCGGAGGATCAGGTTGAGGATGATCCCGAAGATCGCCGCCAGGCCCAGGCCGGAGAGCTTCACGGGACCGAGCTCGAAGGTGGCGCCGCCGAGACCCAGGACCAGCATGGCCGCGGTGATGATCAGGAGCTTGGCGTTGCCCAAATTGACGTGGGCGTCCACCATGTTCTTGACCCCGATGGACGAGATCATGCCGAAGAGCAGAATGGAAATTCCGCCGATGACGGGCCCGGGAATGGTGCCGATGACGGCGGTGAACTTCGGGATCATGGCCAGGATGATGGCGCAGACCGCGGCGATCCGCATGATGATGGGGTTGTACGCCCCGGTCAGGGCCACGGCCCCGGTGTTCTCGGAATAGGTCGTGTTGGCGGGACCGCCGATGAAGGCCGCAAGGGAGGTCGCGAGTCCGTCGCCGATCAGGGTCCGGTGGATCCCCGGGTCCTTGATGAAGTCCTTTCCGACCACGTTGCCGATGGCCAGGATGTCCCCGAAGTGTTCCACCATGGTCACGATGGCGATGGGAAGCATGACGCTGATCCCCTCCGCCGAGAACTTGGGCAGGGAGAACTTCGGGAGGCCGATCCAGTCCGCCTTCGCGACCGAGGAAAAGTCCACGATGCCCAGGATGACGGAAAGGACGTACCCCGAAATCAGGGCGATGAGGACCGGGAGGTTCGAAGCGAACTTGAACCCGAATTTGGGCAGGTAGATCTTCACGAAGATCCCCACCGCGAAGGTGAAGAGGGCCACCGCCCAGCAGCCGTTCACGCCGATGGCGTCGACGATGGGCTTGGAGAAGTCGCCCCGGGCGTTCTGGATGGCCACGGGCGCCAGGATTAGGCCGATCAGGATGATCATGGGGCCCGTGACGTGGGGAGGCAGGATCTTGTGGATCGTGTCGTAGGGGACGAACTTGAAGATGATAGCCACCACGACGTACAGGAGTCCCGCGATGACGATGCCGCCCAGGGCGTAGGGCAGGCCCTGGCTCTTGCCCACGGCCAGGAGGCCGGGGATGAAGGCGAAGGAACTGCCCAGGAAGACCGGCACCTTGAAGCCGGTCACGACGTGGAAGAGCAGGGTTCCCAGCCCCGCGGCGAACAGGGTGACTCCGATGTCCAGGCCGGTGATGATGGGAACCAGCACGGTGGCCCCGAACATCACGAAGGTGTGCTGGATCCCCAGCACGGTGTTCTTTACGGTCAGGCTTTTCTCCACGGAACGCTCCTTGTTTCGATCGCTCTTTCCGCTCGGCCTACGGCCGATCCTTTTTCGGCCTCTCGGCCGAACCTTGTTCCCACCCGGCCGGCGCGCGCCGGGAGATCCTCCGTACTGTTCCGATACCAGATTCCTCTCGATCCGGCAAGGTGCCTAGCCGTCTTTTTTCCGATTTCGGAGTTCCGGAGCGGAACGGCAGGAACCCAGGGGGCTCTTGGTGATCCAATTGTCTATGGGTTTCTTGTCCCGCAGGGCCCTCCAGACGTCCTCGAAGCGCAGGGGCATGTGGACGATCTCGGCGCCCGTGGCGGCCTGGATGGCGTTTCCCAGGGCCGCGGCCACGGAGATCATGGAATGCTCCCCCACGCCCCGGGCCCCGTAGGGGCCGTCCACCTGGGGCGTCTCCACCACCGCGCTCTCTATGACCTCCGGAATGTCCTTGGCCGTCGGGATCTTGTTGTCCGTGAAGGAGGGATTTAGGAGGACCCCCTTGTCGTCGTAGATGTAGCCCTCGCACACCGCGGTGCCCAGGCCCTGGATCATGCCCCCGATGGCCTGGCCCCGGACGATCTGGGGATTGATGGCCTTTCCCACGTCGAAGACCGAGGCGACCTTGAGCACCTCGTACTCCCCCGTTTCCGGGTCCACCTCGGCCACGATGCCGTGGGCGCCGTAGGTCCAGTCCAGGGCGGGGTTTCCCTGGCCCGTCTCCTTGTTCAGGTTGGAGAGCCCCTGGGCCACGTAGCGGCCGACCCCGATGATCGGGCCGCCGATCCCGTTGCCGTTCGGGTAGGCGTAGCCCACCGCGAGCTTGGCGAACTCCACGGACTCGTCGGGGTTGTGGCGGACGTAGATCCGGACGGCGTCGTGGGCCAGGTCCCGGACGTTGGCCCTGAGGACCTGGGCAGCGACCTCGTACGCCTTGGCCAGCAGATCCTCCGCCGCCAGGATGGCGGCGTTTCCGGAGAGGATGAGGCCCTTGGAGGCCACGGTCTGCCAATCGTAGGGATCCTTGTCCGTGTCGCACTCGAAGGAGATCTTGACCTTCTCCAGGGGGAAGCCCAGGCGCTCCGCCACGATCTGCCGGATGGAGGTATAGGTCCCTTGGCCGTAATCGGTCAGGGCCAGGTTGACGGTGACGGACCCGTCCTCGTTCATCTTGATGATCACCGCCGTGGCCGTGAAGGAGGGCATGGCGGGGGCCTTGTGCAGGGCCGCGACGCCCTTCCCGATCTTACGGCCGGTCCTGCGCTCGCGCTCGGCCTCCTCGGAGGTGAGGGACCCGTAGCCTATGGCCTTGGCGGCGGCGTCCATGCACTTGACCACGTCCCCGGTATGGTCCGTGATCTTCTCCCCCGTCAGGGTGATCGAACCGGGCCTGAGGGCGTTCCGCCTTCGGAACTCCAGGGGATCCATGCCGATGGCCTTGGCCACCAGTTCCATGTGCCGTTCCAGGCCCCAGTGGAACTCCACGTGCCCGAAGCCCCGGTACGCCGTGCCGAAGGGCTTGTTTGTATAGATCGTGTAGGCGTCGATGGACGCGTTGGGTATCTCGTAGGGCCCCGCGGCCGAGTACCCGGAAGCTCGGGTCACGTTGACCGCGTAGTCCGCGTAGGCTCCGGAGTCCCAGTACATGGTCATCTCCTGGGCCTTGATCCTGCCGTCCGCGCCCACCCCCGTCTTGATCCGGTAGGTCAGGGCGCTCCGGCAGGGCAGGAGGCTGACCTCCTCCTCCCGGGTGGCCTGGAACTTGACGGGCCTTCCCCCCGCGGCCCGGGACAGGACCGCGGCCAGGGGCTCGACCCCGATGCCGGCCTTGCCCCCGAACCCTCCTCCCACGTAGGGGATGTGAACCCGGACGTTGTTATGGGGGAGCTTGAAGGCGTGGCAGAAGAGGTTGCGGACCGTGAAGGGACTCTGGGCGCTGGTCCAGATCTCCACCTGGTCCCCCCGGGCCCATTTCGCGATGGCCACGTGGGTTTCCATGGGAACGTGCTGGACCGAGGGGCAAGAGTACTCCCGCTCGATGATCCATTCGCTCTCGGCGAAGCCCTTTTCCGTATCCCCCTTGCGCAGGCGGGTGTGGTTGGCGATGTTCGTTCCGGGCTTGGGGGTGAAGACCGCGGCTATATAGTCGTAGCTTCCCAGGTCGGGGTGCACCAAGGGCGCGTCGGGCTTGAGGGCGTCCATGTGGTGGAGCACCGGCGGGAGCGGTTCGTACTCCACGATAATGGCGTCCGCGGCCCTTCGGGCCTGGGCGTAGGACTCCGCGGCCACGGCTGCCACGGCCTCACCATAATGCCGGACCTCGCCCTTGGCCAGGATGTACTTGTCCACCACATAGAGCCCGAGGCGGTAATCCAGCTCCGCCCCGGTCAACACCGCGCGGACCCCGGGCATGGCGACGGCTTTCGAAGTGTCGATGCGCTTGATCCGGGCGCGGGCGTGTGAACTCCGTTTGACCGCCGCGTAGAACATGCCCGGCACCGTCATGTCGCTGACGTACAGGGCTTCCCCGGTCAGCTTTTCCGTGGCGTCGATTCGGCCGGAATCCTTGCCCACATAGGCCAGATCCTCGGAGCGGACTTGGTCAAACATGGTCGAGCCTCCCCTTCCCGGAACCCCGGCCGGTAACGTCCAGGACGGCTTCCACGATCTGCTCGTACCCCGTGCAGCGGCAGAAGTTTCCCTCGATGGCCTCCTTGATCTCCTCAACCGTGGGCTTGGGCTTGGCTTTCAGCAATTCCTTGACCGACAGGATCATGCCGGGGGTGCAGAAGCCGCATTGGACCGCGTGGTTTCGATCGAAGGCCTTCTGTATCTCCGAAAGCCCCGCGGGCCCCGCCTCTCCCTCGATGGTCTCGATCACGGCCCCGTCGGCCTCCACGGCCAGGACGCAGCAGGAGTTCACGGTTCGGCCGTTCAGGAATACCGTGCAGGCCCCGCATTCCCCCATCCCGCATCCTTCCTTGGTGCCCGTCAGGCCCAGGTCCTCCCGAAGGAAGTGCAGGAGGGTCTTGTTCTCCGCGGCGTCCCGGGTATACGAGACGCCGTTCACTGTGAGGGTTATCGTCATCGGGCAACCTCCGGAAGCAGGCGGCGGATGTAGGCGCCGACCATGAAGCGTCGGTACTCCGCGGTACAGCGGACGTCGTCGATGGGTTTGATGGCCTTCTGGACGAGGTCGTTCACGGCCTCCGCGTCCAGACCCGCACCGATGCCCGTCACCAGGACCGGTGTCGGCGCCGCGGAGCTCACCGCCGCCCGGAGGCCGTCGGGAGCCGACGCGAGCATGACTCCCACGATGCCGAGGTCGTGTCCCTTGACCCGCTTGAGCTTAGCGTACCGGCCCTTTCGGCCGGCGCTCTCCGGGGGCACCCGGATCTCCGCCAGGAACTCCCCGGGTTTCATCACCGTCGCCTTGGGACCCGTGAAGAACTCCCGGAAGCCGACGGTTCGATCCCCGGCGGCCGAAGCCAGGACCGCCACGGCGTCCAGGCAGAGCAGGGGCAGGGCCATGTCCGAACAGGGGGACGCGTTCACGACGTTCCCCGCCACGGTGGCCCGGTTCCGGACCTGATGGGAGGCCAGCTCGTGGGCCGCCTCGGCAAGCAGGGGGTAGTTCTCCCGGACCGTCTTGTCCTGGAGAATCGCGCTGACCGTGACGCCGTGGCCGATACGGAGCCCCTCGGAGGGGGAGAAGACCAGGCGGTTCGCGTCGGGAAGCCGCTTGCAGTCGACCACGAAGGCGGGCTTGGCTATGCCCATCCGAATATTCGGCAGGAGATCGGTCCCGCCGGCGAGCACCTTGGCAGACGTCCCGTGCTCGGCCAGGAAGGCGAGCAGTTCGGAACGGGCCCTGGGAGCCCGGTATTGGAACTCGTGTACCATCGGGTAGGGTCCTTTCCGCGGTAACGTCCTTCGACGCCCGCGCAGATTTTCGATTTTGACACTGCACTTTTATCCTGTCAAGAATTTCTTGACCGAAGATATCGCTTATAGGGTGAGGTTGAGGGTGGCGATCGTCTCGTCCTCCTTCTCGTTCCGGATCACCGAGGTGGAGAAATCCATACCCTCCGCCGCGCACTTTTCCCGCAGGAGGGTATGGTAGATCAGGCCCATCCCCCCGCCCTCCTCGTCGGCCTTGAGGATCTGCTCCAGGGTGTTTTCCTTGACCGCCTTGGCGCGGCGCCCCATGGTCTCCAGCCTGGAGCCGTATCCGATCAAACCTCGGTTTCGCACGGTGATCCGGATCGAGGCCGGGTCCGAGGGATCCAGGACGGTCCCGGTGAAGTCCATCCGCAGGAGCATGAGCTCGTTTCTCTGCACCGCCCGGTCCCGGAGACGGTCCCGGAAGGCTTCCTCGGCGAGCATCCGCTCCAGCTCGTCCGGATGGCTGCGCACGAAGAGCTCCCGCTCGGCCAGGTTGATCAGGAAGGACTTCTCCGCCAGCTGGATGAACTCCGCGAGCATCAGACAGAGGTGCTCCGCGATCTCCAGGCGCCGGGCGTAGGAATACACCACGTCCGAGGCGGTTCCGACCAGATCCGCCCCGGCCAGGGCCAGCAGCAGGGCCGTCTCGTCGTCCACCTCGTCCAGAAGGCTCGAGACCCGGGCCAGGGTGTCCTCGTCGCAGGTCCCCTCCGGAGAGCCTGCCCGGGTGCGGGCCGCGCATTCCTCCTCGATGGAGGTCCGAAGGTTCGCGGACCAGACGGCCCGCCTGCGAAGGGCCGAGGCCATGGCCGCCCGATCGCCCGCCAGGCCGATGAAGGCGGGATCCTCGGCTATCCGGGCCGCCTCGGGAGTGCGGCGCAGACGGCGCTTGAGCTCCGGCCGGAACCGCTTGTGGAGGATTCCCGATAGTATGGTCCGGGTCAGATCCAGCAAGGCGTGCCGGGCGGAGACGAACTCGGGCCGGCTGATCTCGATCGTCGTGATGAGGCCATGGACCACCAGCTTTCTCAGAAGGTCCAACTTGCAGATCTTCCAGTCGAAGCCCACAGCCCGCTCGCCGGCATAGGTCCTGAGGTCGCGGACGGGGATGCGAAGCTGGGAGCAGTACCGCTGGCCCGCCTCGTTGAGCAGGTACTTTCCCGGCAGATCCAGGGGTTTGGGCGAAACGTTTCGCGCCGCCCGGGGCGGAGACCCGGGTTTGGCCAGGGCGGCCAGGGATTCCTCCAGGGTCCGGTCCAGGTCGAGGTAGGTCGCCACCCCCATGTACTCGAACACCGCCCGGACGTTGCCCGCCATATTGCAGAACCGAATCCGCTTGGATTCGGAAAGCTGTTGGGACAGGCTCATGAACAGCCCGAGACCGGAACTGTCCACCAGGGGGACGTTCTCGAGGTCCAGGACGATCTTGGAAAGCCCGCTGCCCTGGATCCGGGCAAGGAGCTCGTCCCGGAGAGTATCCGCCCCGGCCATTTCGACCGCTCCCGCCACATGAAGGACCGCGACATCCCCAAGAATCTCGATCGAGCACCGGGCTCCCATATCCATGGTACATGATGAAGCACAGGCCGCCCATATCGTCAAGGCATAGCGGAATACCTTGATTGATCTACTTTTACATGGTACCTTATATTTGTCATGCAAATTACCTACATAAACGGATCGCGGCTCAAGAGGGCCCTTCTTGCGGGTTCCCGGCGCCTGGCGGAGAACGTCGCCAT
>JAAYUR010000227.1 GCA_012517645.1 Treponema sp. | reverse complement strand
GTCCTGGACGTGGTCCAAAATGCCGTCGAGGCGTGCTCCCGGCTCGTGGAACTGGACCTGTTCGAGGAGGCCGGCCGGATCTCGGTCCGGGTGGCGGACGACGGGCGGGGTATGACCGAGGAGGAACGGGCCCGGGCCCTGGATCCCTTTCGATCCGCCGGGGGCAAGCACCCCGGGCGGAGGGTGGGACTCGGGCTGCCCTTCTTGGAGCAGGCCGTCCGGGCGGCGGACGGGGAGTTCGACCTGGAGTCCCGGAAGGGGCAGGGCACGACCCTCCGGTTTTCCTTCCCGACGGGCCACCTGGACACTCCCCCGACGGGGGACGTACCGGGGTTGTTCCGGTCCGCCCTGGCCTTCGGGGGCGTGTACGAGATGCGGATCCGCCGGCGGAGGGAGGCCCGGGACGGCGAGCCCGGGACGGAGTACGAGGTGACCCGGTCCGAACTGCGGGAGGCCGCGGGGGACCTTTCCGGAGCGACGGCCCTGATCCTTGTGGGCCGGTACCTGGAATCCCTGGAGGGTTCCGGGGACGGTCCCCGGGAGTGAGACGATTCGAATCGTAAGGAGAGCGAAATGGCAAAGATGACCCTGGAGGATCTCCGGAAGCTTCGCGACGAGCGCAAGAAGGACCTCAATCGCCGCGACGTGGAGGGAAAAAACGTGCAGATCGTCGTCGGCATGGGGACCTGCGGGATCGCCGCGGGGGCCAAGTCGACCTTCGACGCCATCCTGGCCGCGGTGGACGAGTTCCACCTGGACAAGGACGTGGTGATCCGCCAGACCGGCTGCATGGGACTGTGCTACGTGGAGCCCACGGTGGAGGTGGCCATGCCCGGCATGCCCGCCACCATCTACGGGAAGGTGGATGCCGCCGTAGCCCGGGAGATCGTGAAGAAGCACGTCGTGGAAAAGACGCTCGTGGAGAACCACATCTTCGATCGTCCCGCGGCGGACATTATACAGAAGTAGCGGAGGGCCGATTCATGGCGTACAAAAACTTCATCCTTGTCTGCGGCGGCACGGGGTGCGAATCCTCCAAGGCGGACGAGATCTACAAGAACCTCCTAGCCGAGGCGGAGGCCCAGGGAGTCAAGGCCGATGTCCAGATCGTGAAGACCGGCTGCTTCGGCTTCTGCGAGAAGGGTCCCATCGTCAAGGTCCTCCCCTCGGAGTCCTTCTACGTCGAGGTGAAGCCCTCGGACGCGAAGGAGATCATCTCCGAGCAGATCGTGAAGGGCCGGGAAGTCAAGCGGCTTCTCTATAAAAAGGACCAGCAGAAGGACATCGTCAAGCTGGAGGATATCGAGTTTTACCAGAAGCAGTTCCGCATCGTTTTGAGGAACTGCGGCGTCATCAACCCGGAGAACATCGAGGAGTACATCGCCCGAGACGGATACGCCGCCCTGGAGAAAGTCCTCTTCGAGATGAAGCCCGAGGACGTGATCGCGGAGCTCAAGACCGCGGGACTTCGGGGCCGGGGCGGCGCGGGTTTCCCCACCTGGATGAAGTGGGATCTGACCCGGAAGGCCCCCGGGGACGTGAAGTACGTCATCTGCAACGCCGATGAGGGCGACCCGGGCGCGTACATGGACCGATCCACCATCGAGGGGGATCCCCATTCCGTCCTGGAGGCCATGACCATCGCAGGCTACGCTATCGGCTCCGACAAGGGCTTTGTGTACATCCGGGCCGAGTATCCCCTGGCCATCGAGCGCCTCAAGATCGCCATCGCCCAGTCCAAGGCGATGGGGCTCCTGGGAAAGGATATCCTCGGCTCGGGCTTCGATTTCGACATCGAGATCCGCCTCGGCGCCGGCGCCTTCGTCTGCGGCGAGGAGACGGCCCTGATGCAGTCCCTGGAGGGCAAGCGGGGCATGCCCGTTCCGAAGCCCCCCTTCCCCGCGATGTCCGGCCTCTGGAAGAAACCGACCCTGATCAACAACGTGGAGACCTACGCGAATGTGCCGGTCATCCTGACCAAGGGCGGCGCCTGGTTCGCCAAGATCGGGACCGAGAAGAGCCCGGGGACCAAGGTCTTCGCCCTGACCGGAAAGATCAACAACTCCGGCCTCGTGGAAGTCCCCATGGGCACCACCCTCCGGGAGATCGTCTTCGACATCGGCGGCGGGATCAAGGACGGCAAGAAGTTCAAGGGCGTCCAGACCGGCGGACCTTCCGGCGGGATCATCACCGAGAAGGACCTCGACTCCCCCATCACCTACGAAAGCCTCACGGCCCTGGGATCCATGATGGGCTCCGGCGGCATGATCGTCATGGACG
>JAAYUR010000152.1 GCA_012517645.1 Treponema sp. | reverse complement strand
GGCCTTGGGCGTGATCAGCCTCGTTTCCTCGGCGTTGCACTCCGCGGTCATGCGGTACGCCCTGGTTCCCCTGGGCTTGGACGCCCTGGAACCCCTGGCATACATGTTCATCGTCGTGATCCTACTATACTCCCTGACCTCCGCTCTCGCATCGGGATCCGGATTCCTCGCGGAGGCCGGCAAGGCCGCCAAGGAACAGGTCCTGAGTTGCGTCGTCTATGCCGCGGCCCTTTCCTCCTCCCGGAGCGGTTTTTCCATGGCCGAAGCCGCCGCCGCAGGACTGGCCGCCGCCGCGGGGTGGTGGTGCGCGGTAGTTCTCCTTGAACGGATCATGGACAGGCTGGAGCTGGAGGACGTGCCCCCCGCTCTGCAGGGAACCCCCCTGTGGTTCATTTCCGCGGGGCTTGTGGCCATGGCTTTTTCGGGAATCGACCGGCTTTTGGTCGCCCGGATCGTGGGGTAGCCGTGCGGACGGATATCCTGATCGCTGTCTTCGGCGTCTCCTTCGCATCCTTCGCGGCAGGGTCCTACATTCTGTCCTCCCTGAAACGGGATAGGGCGGATACCCTGACATCCCAGATCCTTGCGGGCCTGCCGGCCTGGGATTGCGGGCTGTGCGGACTACAGGATTGCAAATCCTTCGCGAGAGCCCTTGCCTCCGGAGACGGCGACCACCGCTGTGTTCCCGGCGGTCCCGCGGTGGAACGCAGGATAGCCAGAGCTCTGGGTCGGCCGCCGTACAGGAAAAAGAATTCGAAAGCCGTCGCCGTCGTCGCCTGCGCTGGGGACGACCGCTCGGTGAAGCCCGTCTTCGAGTACGCGGGATACCGTGACTGCGCAGCGGCAGCAGGCTTGTACGGCGGACCCAGAGCCTGCGGTACCGGCTGTCTGGGGTACGGGACCTGCGTCCCGGCCTGCCCGAGGGACGCCATCGCCGTGAAGAACGGCCTTGCGGTCATACGCCCGGACCTCTGCGACGGGTGCGGCGCCTGCGTATCCGCCTGCCCGACCGGCGTCATACGGATGCTGCCCCGAAGGGACGCCTGGTTCGTAGCCTGTTCGTCCACGGCCCCCGGGAAGGTCAAGGAGTCATCCTGCACCGCCTCCTGTACGGCCTGTGGAATCTGCCAGCGAAGGTCCGCGGGAGGCGAATTCAGCCTGAAAAACAACCTGGCTGCGGCGTCCGCTACCCTGGCAGGTGATTGGGCCGCTATCGCGGCAGACTGCCCGACCGGGGTCATACGAACGATTGGTTCTGAGAAAAAAACCGCCGGATCTTTCGAATCCAAAGACGGTGGATTATAATCCCCTTCAGCACTTCAATCGAACCCTCCGCGGGCGGATAAGGATGTCGTTCGGATGAGAAAAACCCATCTTGTATTGGGTACCTATAATCATCTCCCGGAGGGCACCGAGGAATCCGTCTTCGAGGAGACCTATCAAACCTGTTACCGCCCTTTCCTCTCCGTTCTGTACCGATTTCCGGACATTTTCGCCTGCCTCCATTATTCCGGCAGCCTCTTGCGTTGGCTGGAAGGTCGGCACCCCGAGTTCCTCATGCTTTTGGAAGAAATGGTGCTCCGGAAACAGATCGAATTGCTGGGCGGCGGTTTTTTCGCGCCTATCTTTCCCCTGCTTTCGAACGCGGATCGGGTGGGCCAAATCGAGTCCTTGACTACCTTCATCCGAAAGAGCTTCGGTCGTCGGCCGCGGGGATGCTGGATGCCGGAGTACGCCTGGGAGCCTTCCCTCGCGACCTCCCTGCAGACTTCGGGCATGGATTTCACGTTCCTGCCGGTTTCCCTGTTCCGGGCCGCAGGCTTCGAGGATGGAGAATACTTCGCTCCCGTGCTGACCGAGGACCAGGGGAGGCCCCTTGCGGTCTTTCCCGTCTTCGACTGCCAGTTCAGCTTTGAGTCTTCGTTGGGACTCGAGGAGACCCTGGGTGCAGTGCTGGAGCGGTACGGATCGGATCACCCCCTTATCGTAGTTTTTCTGAACGGAGAAGCCGTCCGGGGGCTTTGGTCGAAGAGCGTCTACGAATCTCCGGATGTCTATCTTGAGAAAACCTTCACGGGCATACGGAAAGAATCCCTTTCCATGGACACCGTGACTCCCGCCCGCTATCTCCGGAGCGTGCGGCACTTCCGGCGCGCCTACTTCCCCGGCTCCGCCACCGAAAGGTACCTGGCCTCCGGGCTGTCCGCCCGGGCCAGGAGGGAACGCTCGGAAGCACGGAAGAAATCGGGGGGGGAGATCGAAGAGTGTCCATCCCTGGGGGGCGTTCGACTTCCTGTGCTTCGGTACGAGGAGGGCATCAACCTATACGCCAAGATGCAGTATGTTCACCTTCTTACGGGACAGCTTCGGGGCGACAAATCCCGGAAGAAGACGGCCCAGGAGGAACTCTGGCGCGGACAGTCCGGGGACGCCTACTGGTTCAAGCCCGACGGAGGAATTTATCGGCTCTCTCTACGGAAGGCTGTGTACGAGGGTCTAATCGAGGCGGAGAAGACAACCCGGCAAAAGGGGGCCTTCAGTTCGGGCATCATTCAGGCGGATATCGACTTCGACGGCGTCAAGGAGATTCTCTTTCAGGGCACGGACATCAACGCCTACCTCCATGCCCGGGGCGGGGTCCTGTTCGAGTTGGACTCCCTGAAGAAGTCCCGCAATCTTGCCAACGTATTCGGGAGGTACCAGGAGCCCGACTTCGACGGCCCCCCGGGTCCCCGTCGGAGGTGCTTCCTGGACCGATTCCAGTCAAGTCCCGCTCGGTTGGAGGAATTCTCCCGCGGCGAGGTCGAGGATCTGGGAACCTTCTCGGATTCCTACTTCAACATCCGGGAGCTCAAGCGATCCAACCAAGAGATCTGCCTCATGCGGGATGGGTTCCTGTCCGTCGGGGAGCGGAAGATCCCGGTTACCGTGGAGAAGGTGTTCCAATTCCGGAAGACGGGAGTGACGGTGCGGTACACCATCACGAATCGGGGCTCCGACGATCTACGGTGTGTCTACGCCTGTGATTTGAACCTCAGCCCGGCCTGCCGGCCACAGAAATTGGTCATGGCCGCCGGCCTGTCGGACCGGACCATCGAGCTGGATTCCTCGCTTCCCGGGGAGGTGCCGGAAGGCAACCGCTTGACTCTCGTGGACTTGGAGACGGAGGAACCCGTCTCCGTATACGCGGAGCCCGGATGCAGGATCCTGCAGACTCCTCTGTACAACCGGATCGGCACGGGCGATGGAGCCGCGATACTATACCAAGGCTGCGCGGTTTCCCTGGAATGGGTCCTGGCGCTTAAGCCCGACTCCTCCTGGAAGGCGTCCGTAACCCTCGGCGTGCGGGAATGAATCCCGGCATCGAGAAGGGCACGGGTTTCCCGGATGTCCGACGAAGAGGGCCGGACCCTGCGGCCCGGGCAGAGGACCTCGTTGCCAGGATGCGGACGGATCGCTATCATGCCTCCATGGCGGATTCCTTGCTTCCCTCCCGCATCGAGGGAGTGTGCATCCACATGGTCGGCATAAAGGGCACCGGCATGGCCGCCCTGGCCGAGATCCTGAGCTCCGGGGGCGCCCGGCTCACGGGAAGCGATGTTCCCGACGTCTTCTACACGGACGCCATCCTGGCCTCCCTGGGAATAAAAGTCCTGCCGTTTTCCGGGGACAATATACGCCCCGGGATCGAGCTGGTCATACACTCCGCGGCCTACCCCCGAGGCTCGCATCCGGAGCTGATCGCCGCGGAGTCGCAGGGCATACCGATCCTGACCTATACGGAAGCCCTGGGCGAGCTGTCCCGGCGCTTCGATTCCTCCGGAATCTCCGGGGTGCACGGGAAGACCACGACCACCGCCATGACCGGCACGCTGTTGCGCGGGGCGGGATCCTCCGCCATGGTCCTCGCGGGCAGCGCGGTCGCGGGGTTCGGGGATCGATCGACCCTGATCCTGGGAAACCGGTTCTTCGTGGCCGAGACCTGCGAATACAAGCGCCATTTTCTGTCGTTCTCACCTGCCCGGATCGTCCTGACTTCCGTGGAACCGGATCACCAAGACTATTACCCGGACTATGACTCCATACGCGATGCCTTCCTGGAGTACGTGCTCCGCCTTCCGCCCCGGGGTTGTCTCATCTACTGCGCGGACGATCCGGGGGCCTCGGACGTAGCGCGACGGGCTGTAGGCCTGCGTCCGGATCTGGACACCGTGCCGTACGGATGGAAGGCCGAGGGGAAGTGGAGACTGGAATCCTACGAGGTTTCCTCGGAGAGGGCGGAATTCCGTCTTTCGGGGTTCCCGGAGTCCTTCCGCTTGAGGATTCCCGGCAGGCACGCCGCCCTGGATGCCGCCGCGGCCCTGGCCCTGACGGACCGTCTGGTCTTCGCGGAATACCGCCGGCCCCTGGAAGGCGAGCGCCTCGAATCCGTGCGGCAGGCCCTGGAGGGCTTCTCCGGATCGAGGCGGCGCTGCGAAATCCTGGGAACCGCCCGGGGCGTTCTTTTCATGGACGACTACGGCCATCATCCGACCGCGATTCGGCTGACCCTGGAGGGGCTCCGGGAATTCTATCCCCGGCGGCGCCTGGTGGTGGATTTCATGTCCCATACCTATTCCCGGACCGCCGCCCTGCTGGACGAGTACGCGGATGCCTTTCCCGCGGCGGACCTGGTCATTCTCCATAAGATCTACGCCTCCGCCCGGGAGAAGCCGGACGGATCCGTCACCGGCAGGACGCTGTTCGAGCGCATGTCCGCCCGCCGTCCCGGGGTCCGGTATTTCGAGGAACCCCTGGACGCGTTGGATCATCTGCTATCCGAGCTCCGTCCCGGAGACCTGTTCCTGACCATGGGGGCGGGGGACAATTTCCGGCTGGGAAGGGCGCTCTATGAACGCATCAAATCGGAGCAGGAGGCGAGGACGCCATGAAGAGCATGACGGGATTCGCCCGCAGAGAGGTCGAGACGCCCTACCTGAAGGGATCCCTGACGGTCAAGTCCTACAACAACCGGTACCTTGAGATTTCCGTGTTCCTGC
>JAAYUR010000395.1 GCA_012517645.1 Treponema sp. | reverse complement strand
TTCTTCTTTAGCAAGTGGCGGAGGCGAACCGAGCCGACGATCCCGAGGCGCGCGATCGTATGAGCGCGCATCGGGACGGCGCGACACGGACGTCGCGCCGAGTCGGCGAGGCGGGCCGGAAGGCTGAGGCTGGAAGCCGAAGCCTGGAGGCCGACTCCCCCCACCTCCAGCAACGGCCGCCGCTCCACCAGGAACGGCGGCCGTGCCATTTAAAGCGGGGGAGTCGAACGGGTAAGCGCGACCCGGAGGTTCCGAGCGGGCGAGGAGCCGGAGGGATCGCGTACAGGGATGTACGCGAAGCGCACGCCCCGGCCCTGAGCAAGGCGCAAGGATGGCGCCGCGATGGATGTCAGGACGACGGGGGCCTGGGATCGGGGCCCCGCGGCGGCGGGGCCGGCTGCCCGGGGCGTCCACGAGGTGTACTCCGGCAGGGGGCTTGTCTCCATCCACCGCGAACACTCGGACCAGGCGGCCGCAGGCTCGAACCCGGGAGCGGGGACCGCGAGGGCCTCCGCCGACAGGACCCGGTCGGAGCGGAAGGTCCGCTCCTCGCCCCGAAGGCGGCACCAGGCCCGGAGGTAGAGAACGCCGTTCCGCCTGCGGATCTCCCGCACCTCGATGGTTCGGGTGCTCCGCCGGCCGGATTCGGAGACGTACTGGATCCTGTAGGCGGCTCCGGGTTCCCAGTCCATGCGGTTCCCTCCGCCTTCTTCTATTCAAGAACCGTGCCAGGGGCGGCCCGCGCCGCCGGTCCGAGGCTCGCACCGGAGCTTCGTCCCCTCGGCATCGCCCGACTCGAGAGTGTAGGCATGGTTCTTGCTCTGTACATGGACGGGCGGCGGGCGCTGATTCCGCTTGCCGGAACCCCGAAGGGAACCTACCATGTTCGACATGCAAACCGTACGATCCCTCATAGCGTTCGTGGGCATGCGGGACCCCTACCCGGAGAACGACGAGGAGCCGGGGCCCCTCCTTTCTTTCCTGCTGGCCGCAGAGAAGGACGGCCAGGCCTTCGACGAGGCCTGGCTTCTGTGCACCGGGGGAACCTTCCTGGAACGGGCCAAGGACCTGGAGCGGGAGGCCAAGGACGAGGGCGTGACGACCCGGTTCCGGCCCCTGGACTTCCCGGTGCGGGACGTCATCGACTACGCGGAGATCTGGGACCTCCTGGTCGCTTCCCTGGGGACCATCCGGGGGAAGGCGGGATCCGGGGCGCGGGACTGGACCTTCCTTCTGGACTCGGGGACTCCCCAGATGAAGACGGCCTTGTTCCTGGCCGCCCGATCAGGGCTCTTCCCGGCCCGGCTTGTCCAGGGGATTCCGCCGCGCTTCGCGGGGGGTAGCTACAAGTGCCGGGAGGTCCGGGTGGAGGGACTGCCGGAGATCCGCAGCCGGGCTGCCCGGTTCCTAAGCAAGGGTCCGGACGACGCCGTTCCGGCAACGGGACCCCGGGTTCCGCCGGCCCCGGGGCGAGCCTCCGAGGCGGGCCCGGAGCGAGGCTTTGAACCCGTGGCCGGCTCCCCCGCCTTCGAGGAGGCCCTGCGGCGGGCCCGGTCCGCGGCCCGGTACGACGACCCGGTATTGATCCTGGGGGAGACGGGCTCGGGCAAGACCATGATCGCCCGGATGCTCCACGCCTTGAGCCGCCGGGCGGAGGGGCCCTTCGTGGAGGTGAACTGCTCGGCCATCGCGGAATCCATGGCGGAGGCGGAGCTCTTCGGCCACGAGCGGGGCGCCTTCACGGGGGCGGAGAAGAGCCGGGCCGGCAAGTTTCGGGCGGCCCAGGGGGGCACCCTCTTCCTGGACGAGATCGGGGACCTGTCCCCGGAGATCCAGGCCAAGCTCCTCAAGGCCCTGGAGGACAAGGTCGTCTATCCCGTGGGGGCCGACAAGCCCGAGCCCGTGGACCTCCGCCTCCTGGCCGCCACGAACCGGGACCTTGCGAGGCTGGTGAAGGAGGGCGGCTTCCGCCGGGACCTGTACGAGCGGATCAAGGTGGTGGTCCTGTCCCTGCCGCCCCTGCGGGAGCGCCGCCAGGACATCCGCCCCCTGGCCGCCCGGTTCCTCGCGGACTGGAACGACAGGTACGGAGAGCGCCGGTACCTGACCGAGGACGCCCTGGTCCTGTTGGAGGCCTATTCCTGGCCCGGCAACGTCCGGGAGCTCCGGAACGCGATGACCAGCGCGGCCAACACCGCTACGTCGGACGCCCTGGGCCCCGAGTCCCTGCCGGAGGAGATCCGGAGGGCGTCCCTCCCGAGGTCGGGGTGCGGGGAGGCGGGCCCGACGATCGAGGTAGAGCTGCCGCCGGAGGGGATCAACCTGAAGGCCCGGCTTTTGCAGATCGAGTGGGAGTATGTGGCCGCGGCCCTCCGCAGGGCGGGGGGGAACCGGGAGGCCGCCGCCCGGCTCCTGGGCATGACGGGCCACGCCTTCCGCAAGGCCCTGCGGGAGCGCCTCTCGGCCTTCGCGGACGAGGGCTGGGAGGAGGGTATATGAGGGGGCCGGCGGAGGAGTTTTCCAGCAAACGCTTCTTCGGCTAACGTATTAGCCGTTAAAGCGCATAAACGGCTAATACGTTAGCGAAAAATGTGATAAGCTAAAAGTACCTTGTTCCAAGGAGCGGATGTGGCCGAATACGTGAACCGCGGCTTGGAGCCCCGGATGCTCCGGCGCCTGAACGAGACACCGAAGATACTCCTCCTGTTCGGGGCACGGCAGGTGGGAAAAACCACCCTGGCCCGGAGGCTCGTTCGGAGCGGGGGCTGGAAGACGCTCGAACTCTCCGGGGACGATCTGGGAGCCCTCCGGGTTCTGTCCTCCCGGGACGGAGCCCGCCTGAGGGGCTTGGCGGACGGATACGACCTCGTGTTCGTGGACGAGGCTCAGCGCATCCCGGACATCGGCCTTTCCTTGAAGATCCTTCACGATACCCTGCCGGACCTCCGAATCCTGGCGACCGGATCGTCCTCCCTGGACCTGGCCTCCCGTACGAAGGAAGCCCTCACAGGCAGGACCTGGTCGTTCACCCTGTACTCCCTGTCCCAACAGGAGATCCTGGCCCACGAGGGACGGTACGAGCTGGAACGACAACTCGAGCGGGACCTGGTGTTCGGTCAGTATCCGGAACTTCGCTCCTACGCCGGAGACGCGGACCGGGAGGCCTATCTCCGGGAACTTCATGCGTCCTACTTGTTCAAGGACATCCTGGAGCTGGGAGGAATCCGATATCCCCGCAAGATCGTGGACCTGCTCAAACTCCTGGCGTATCAAGTGGGCTCCGAGGTCTCGTTCTCGGAGCTCGGGAACAGCCTGGGGATGAGCAAGGATACCGTGGCGACCTACGTGGACCTGCTGGAAAAGTCCTTCATACTGTTCCGGCTCCCGGGATACTCCCGGAACCTGCGCAGCGAGGTTACCCGGTCCATCAAGATTTATTTCCACGACAACGGCATCCGCAACGCGGCCCTGAACGACTTCCGACCGTTCCAGGACCGCCCGGACCGAGGGGAACTCTGGGAGAATTTCATCGTGTCCGAACGGCGCAAGCGACTGTCCATCTCGGAATCGCCGGCCTCGTCCTACTTCTGGCGCCTGGCCACGGGAGCCGAGATCGACTACGTCGAGGAGTCGGACGGACACCTTTCCGGCTGGGAGATCAAGCTATCTCCTACCGCCCGTGCGCGAAGGCCGGCCAGCTGGGCGAGCGCGTATCCCGATGCCGATTGGCAAAAGGTGGACCGATCCAATTACCTGGACTTCGTCACGGGAACGGAGAGCTGAGCGAAAGCATTCGCGAAGTACCTGAAGAGCTACCGGAGGCTGATGGATATCGAAGAGCAGGATCGCGGCGGACACATAGAAAAGAAAGGAAAAATCATGGACGAAGCAATCGATGGATTGAAGCTGGAGGCCTGCCGGGCCTACGCGAGGATGATCAACACCCTGGACTATTCCTGCCTGGACCCCTGGCTGGATCCGGATCTCGAATACCAATCCCAGCAGGTGCTCGAGGTGATGCGGGGCAAGGAGCGGTATTCCGAGTACATCCGCAGAAAGATCGAGACCATCCGGAACAGCGGCTACCGGACCGTTGCGGAGATCGCCTACACGGACATGTTCGACCCCGGTCCCTGCGTCATCATCGCGCAGGGAGAGGAGGAGAGGTGGGTCGCCACGCTCATGGTGAAGATGAAGGGGAACCTGATAGGTTCCATGGTCATGTGCATCATCCCCTCGCCCTACGAGTGCCGCCGGACCCGCGAGCAGCCGGGGCGGGGGTGTACTCCGATACGACCATACGGATGCCTGGAAGCCGACAGGCCGGAGTAGGACCCCGGGAGAGGGAACGGAGGTCTCGACATGAAAAAGCCGAAGGCGATGCGGGCGGAGGGAATAGCGACGGTCCTCTTCACGGTCACCGCGTTCAAGAGATGCCGCGAGTGGAGGCGGCGTGGAAAAAGCGCTTGGGGGTGGCTGGTGAACCATGAAAAGTGAGCCTTCAGGCCAGCAGTATACGATGGAAGGGTTGGATATAAGGCATGGAGTTCTGTTAACCGTCATGGATCGTTCGGATACAAGGCGCCTCTTAGGAGGCGCCATTGAGGATCCACGATATACCGTGATTTCAAAAAGAATTATTGAATTGGACCGAATGAATATTTTTCTTGCAGGCCGGAATCGTGGGATATACAATGCCGGATGTTATGAGTGAAACAATAGAAAACTCTCTAAAGCGTCTGGTATCGCTGGCTGGAACCGACGAAGGATTCTACGTTCTTGCCCTCCACGCTTTTATTGAAGGGTACTGTAATTCCCTGAAGCCCGGGTTCACGGCCACCTCTTCGTTCCCGATGGTCATCGAGTATCTTCAGCACTATCTGGAAGTACGGGCCCGAATGGACTTCCGAAGCCGACAGTGCATGAACCGGATCGTGAAGGACCACGAACTGTCGAACAAAGTTCGGCATCAATTCCTGAGGCTCTCCTCTGATGAGGCCGTTGCCGCGACGTACAATTTCCTTGGATTCTGCAAAGCCTTCGGGATAGACTCCCAATCCTTGGGACTCCTTCGGGCAACCGAGGATTCCTGGAAACAGCGCCGGGCGCCCCTGGAACTGCTCAAAGAACTGGAATACCTGAAAGGGCGCCTCCGGGAGGCCGAAGAGTCCGAGGCCTCCTTGTCCCAGAAGCTGCAGCAATTCGATCTCATGGAACGCAGGCTTAAGGAACTTGGAGAACAGGCAAGGCTCTACGAGTCGG
>JAAYUR010000035.1 GCA_012517645.1 Treponema sp. | reverse complement strand
GGTCGTCTATGTCGCGGGTCTCCTGCCCGTCGAGGCCGGCACGAACCGCAGGATGTTCGGGGAGATCGAGGAGGAGGCCGCCCAGGTCTTCCGCAACCTGGACGCCATCCTGGCCGCCGCGGGGAGCTCCCGGGACCGGGTCTTGCGCTGCACGGTCTACATCTCGGACCTGGAGCTCTGGGGCCGGTTCAACGCGGCCTACGCCGCCTATTTCGGGGAGCACAAGCCCGCGCGGACGGTGGTTCCCGTTCCGGGCCTCCACTACGGCTTCAAGGTGGAGCTGGACGCGATCGCCGCGGCGGGGTAGGGGGCGATCCGGGGAGGCTTCCCCGGGACTTGGGGTTACTTCAGTTCCTCGAACACACGGGCGAAGAGTTCCTGGGAATCCCGGAAGACCTCCACGATCCTGGGATCGAACTGTCGTCCCGCCTGGGAGATGATCTCCTCGACCGCCCGGTCGTGGGTCCAGGGCTCCTTGTAGGGCCGGGCGCTCCGGAGTGCGTCGTACACGTCCGCCAGGGCGGTGATCCGGGCGGACAGGGGAATTTCCTCCCCGGTCACCCCGTCGGGGTATCCCGTGCCGTCCCACCTTTCGTGGTGCCGCAGGGTGATGGCCGCCACCAGGGCGAGATCCTGCTTGTCCTTCACGATATTGTGTCCCATGACCGTGTGACGCTTCATCTCCGTCCATTCCTCGGGAGTGAGTTTCCGTCTCGCCAGGAGCAGGGAATCGGGAACCCCGACCTTGCCGATGTCGTGCATCGGGGCGAAGAGCTCCAGGTCCTCGCAGTACTTCTCCGGCATGCCCAAGGATTTTGCCAGAATTTTCGAGAAGAGGCCGACTCGGCGCATATGGTTGGAGGTTTCCTCGTCCCTCAGCTCCGCCATGGCCGCGATGGTGGAGTAGAGCTCTATCTTCGATATTTTTTCCCGGTTCCGGCTTTCGGAGATGTCTATGGGAAGCCCGATAAGATTCTTGATCCTGCCCCCTTCGTCGTACACCGCGTTGACGATCAGGCGGACCCAGAGCAAGCTCCCGTTCCGGCAGCGGTTTATCACCGTGCCTTGCCAAGTCCCAATGGACGGATCCTTCAACGTTCGCCACATCTCGTCGAAGAGGGTCACATAATCCTCGTAGGAATAACCCAGGTTCACATACGTTTCCCAACCGGGGTTCAGGATGCGCGGATTGTGCCCGAGTACTTCGTCCCGTTGGAATCCGTAGAGATCCAGGAAAGCGCGGTTGACTTCCTGGATCGTCCCGTTCGAGTCCGTGATTATGATGGGTTGATCGACGACTTCCATGGCCCGGAGGGAGAGGTCGTTCCGTTCCTCCGCGTACTTACGAAGGGTTATATTTTTGCAGTACCCGAGGTATCCGCCCACCGGATTCCGGACGGCGTCCAGGGCCACCCAAATAAATCCTCCATCTTTCCGGAGAAGCTTCAACTCACAGGAGCTCCTGCCGTAGGTCTTAAGGTTTTTAAAGGACTGGATACCCGCCGCCGTTTGATCGGTGGGCAGGAGGTCCCGGATCGAGAGCCCGAGCAATTCGCGTTTCTCGTATCCGAGCATCGCAAGGGCCGCGGGATTCGCGTCCCGGTACAGCCCCTGTTCGTCCACCAGGAAGATGCCGTCCGGGGCTTCCCGGAAGAAGAGATCCCGGGATCCTTCGTCGTCCCGCCTCCCGGAAGGCTCGACCGCCGTCACACCGTCGCGGTCCGCGGAAAGATCCTCCAGGATGGTGGCGAAAGTGTTCGGTTCGGAAAGGGGTATCACCCGTATCCGAACCCTTCTGTCGTCGGGAGGGAAGACCCGCTCGATCTCGACCGTCTCGCACCCAAAGGCTACGGAGCCGTAGAACCCGAGCCAGTCGAACTGGTCCCGCATCATGTCCGGCAGAACTTCGCTGGCCCGTCGTCCGACAATATCGGAGCGCTTGAGTCCGGTGATCCGTTCAAAGGATGCATTCGAGTCCAGGAAGACGAAATCGACGGGCCGGCCGGTACCGTCGGTCAACATCCGGTTACAGGCATACCCGAAAGGTGCACGATCCAGAGTGGAGGATCTCCAGATTTCCCGGTTCATAGGTTCGACGCGATTCCTCCCAAGCCGGCATCATACGACCTTGACGGTCGTAATAACACCCCGAATTTTCCCCTCGGGGAATAGAGTTCCAAAACTTGGGTGAATTGAATTCACAACCCGACCGGGCTGTTTTTTGAGTATATAATATGTATGTGCTATAATCTGATCTGACACTCACTGAAGGAGTGGAGGATCGTATGACAATG
>JAAYUR010000225.1 GCA_012517645.1 Treponema sp. | reverse complement strand
GGATCACCGACCCGGAAGAAGCCCGCGACCACCGGGTCGTGGGACACCGCCATCACGGGACGGTCCAGTCCCGCGTCGATCTCGTACTCGACCACCGCTCCGAGGTACACGGCCTTGTCGATGCGCCCCCGCAGGAAGGGGGCCGCCGAAGCCGAATCGGGCTCGAGGCGCAGGGATTCCGGCCGCACGGCGATGACCGCCGGTCCTCCTTCCCGGACGTCCCCGTTTCGGGATCCCGCTCGGATCCTGACATCCCGGTACTTCGCGGTCAGCCCCTCCCCGGAGAACGAGGCTTCGGTGCAGGGGAAGAAGTTCACCCGGCCGATGAAGTCTGCCACGAACCGGTTCGCGGGTCTCGAGTAGACCTCGAAGGGGGTTCCGATCTGCATGACCCGGCCGCGTTCCATGACGACGATCCGGTCCGAGACCGTCATGGCCTCGATCTGGTCATGGGTGACGTAGATGCTCGTGATGCCGAAGGTCTGCTGGATGCGGCGGATCTCCAGGCGCATCTGGTCCCGGAGCTTGGCGTCGAGGTTCGAAAGGGGTTCGTCGAACAGGAGCACGCTGGGCTTGTTGATGATCGCCCGGGCCAGGGCGACCCGCTGCTGCTGACCCCCGGAGAGCTGGTCCGGCCTCCGCTTGGCCATGGAGGTGAGTCCCATGACGGCCATGATCCGGGCGGTCTCCTCCCGCACCTCCGCCTTGGGCCGGCCCTTGAGCTCCAGGCCGAATCCGACGTTCTGCTCCACGGACATGTGGGGGAAGATCGCGTAACTCTGGAACACCATCGAGGTGTCCCGCTTGTTGGGGGGCTGGTCGTTGACCCGCTCCCCGGAGATGAAGACGTCCCCCCGGGTGGGGGCCTCGAACCCCGAGATGATCCGGAGGGTCGTCGTCTTGCCGCAGCCCGAAGGTCCCAGGAGGGTGACGAACTCCCCCTCCCGGACCTCCAGGTCCACCCGGTCCACGGCGGTCACCGAGCCTTCGGGCCGGGAGGGATCCTGGAAGACCTTGCTTACCTTGTCCAATCGCACGCTCATACGGATCCTCCCTAGAATTTCAGCATCGAGCCGCCGTAGCGGCCGTACCGGGCCTTGAGCAGGGCGCGTATCAGGAAGATGGCCCCGAAGATGATCAGGACCAGGATGACGCTGAACGCCGCCGCGGCCCCGAGGCGGCCGGATTCCACCTGGGCCATGATCTGGACGGTCATGAGATTCCACCGCGAGGAGACCAGGAAGATCGCCGCGCTGATGGCCGTCATGGCCCGGACGAAGGCGAACACGAGGCCGGAGAAGTAGGCGGGCACGATCATGGGCAGGGTCACCCGGGAGAAGGTCGTGCGGGCGTCCGCTCCCAGGTCCACTGCGGCCTCCTCGATGGCCGGGTCGATCTGCCGTAGGATGGCGACCCCGGACTCGATGCCCACGGGTACGTACCGGAACACGAAGTTCAGAAGCAGGATCAGGAGGGTGCCGGTCAGCACCAGGGGAGGCTTGTTGAAGGCCAGGATGTACCCGATGCCGATGACGGTGCCGGGCACCGCGAAGCTGAGCATGCTGGTGAACTCCATGAACTTCCGGCCCGGGAAGGATTTCCGGATGACCAGGAAGGCGATGACCATGCCCAGGAGACCCGAGGCGGGGGTCGAGAGCCCCGCGATGGTCAGAGTGTCCCGGACGGCCTTGAACCCGACGCCGAAGACGTAGAGGAAGTGGCGGAGGGTGGGCGTGTTGTCGCTGCCCCAGACCTTGGCCAGGGCCCCCCACAGGATGGAGGCGTAGATCAGGAGGATGAAGGCGGTCACCGCCAGGCAGGCGCCGAAGATCAGGGACCGTATCCCGGGGCTGACGATCTTGACCGAGGAGATCGTGGGCTTCCCCGTGATGGTCACGTACCGCTTCCGGGAGACCCAGTACTTCTGGATGACCCAGGCCGTGACCGACGGGACCAGGAGCAGGACCGAGAGGGCCGCCCCGGTGGGCAGGTCGTACATCCCGGTGATCTGCAGGTAGGCCTGGACGGAGAGGATGGGGAAGCGGCTTCCCGCCAGGATGAGGGGGTTGCCGAAGTCCGCCAGGGTCTCGATGAAGAGGACCAGCATGGAGCTCGCGATGCCGGGCATGGCCAGGGGCAGGGTCACCCGGCGGAAGACCCGGAACCGGGAACCCCCCAGGTCCAGGGCCGCGTCCTCCAGGGTGGGGTTGATCGACTCGAGGACGCCCCGGAGGGTCAGGTAGGCCACGGGGAAGAAGGTCACCGCCTGGGCGATCATGAGGCCCGTGAACCCGTAGATGGGGAAGTTCCGGATCCGCAGGAGGTTCCAGGTGATGAACCCGTTGTTCCCGAAGAGCATGATGATGGCCAGGGCACCGATGAAGGGGGGCGAAACGATGGGAATGATGGCCACCCCGTGGAGGAACCGCTTCAGGGGGACGTCCGCCCGGGTGACCGCGAAGGCGAAGAGGAACCCGATCCCCGTGCCGATCCCGGCGGTCAGGACCCCCATCAGGATGCTGTTGCGGAAACCCTGGAGCAGGTAGGGGTTCGCGGCGACGTGCCGGAAGATCTCCACCGTCCACCGTCCGTCCGGGCGCAGGGCCATGACGACCACGCTGGCCAGGGGGTACAGGATGAAGACCACCAGGGCCGCCAGGACGGCGGCTACGACGAAGGCCAGCAGGGGATCCCGGGCAAGCCGCCGGATCTCCCCCAGGGAGGCGCCGATCGCTCGGTCGATCATGGGTACGCTCCTTGACGGCCGTCCCGGGAGGGTCCCGGGACGGCTCGGGGATGTCACT
>JAAYUR010000412.1 GCA_012517645.1 Treponema sp. | reverse complement strand
GACCGCGACGAAGCCCGTACCTTTCTCCGTTCCCTTTCCGGGGTCCCCCACAAGGTCACCACGGGACTCGCGTTCACGGATCGGGTGTCCGGAACGACCCGTACCATCGTTGAGGAAACGGAGGTACTCTTTTCCCGCCTTACCGACGTGGAGATCAAGGACTACCTGGACACCGGCGAATGGGAGGGTGCCGCGGGAGCCTACCGGATACAGGGCCGGGCCGCCTTTCTCATTGAGCGGGTCGTCGGATCCTGGTCCTGCGTCGTGGGCTTGCCTCTCCGGGCGTTTTATGTCATCCTTCGGGACAGAGGATATCCCTTGGATATCCGCCCGGAGAAGGCTGCGCCGCCGGCTCGGCCTCCCGGAATCTTCCGCCGCCTATCGCGCGGCGAGAACTAGAGAAGGGGGCCGTACGAATCGTACGGTCGTCGGTAGGAGGATCTCTTGGCCGTCGTAACGATGAAGAATCTCCTGGAGTCCGGTGTCCATTTCGGGCACCAGGTCAAGCGCTGGGATCCGCGGATGAAGAAGTTCATCTTCGCGGAGCGCAACGGCATCCACATCATCGACCTGCAGAAGACCATCCAGTCTATCAAGGAAGCCTACGAGGCGGTTCGGAAGTGCGTCGCCTCCGGCAAGAGCGTGCTCTTCGTGGGCACCAAGAAGCAGGCTCAGCAGGCTATCCAGAAGGAAGCGGAGCGCTGCGGCATGTTCTACGTGAACAACCGCTGGCTGGGCGGTATGCTTACGAACTTCTCCACCATCAAGAAATCCATCCTCCGGCTCAAGAAGATCGAGAAAATGGAGGTGGACGGCACCTTCGAGAACTTGACCAAGAAGGAAATCGCCGGCCTGCAGAAGGAAAAGGTCAAGCTGGAGAAGAACCTGGGCGGGATCAAGGAGATGAAGGACCTGCCCGGCATCCTTTTCGTGATCGACACCCGCAAGGAGGCCATCGCGGTGGCCGAGGCCCAGCGGCTCGGCATTCCCATCGTGGCTATCGTCGATACCAACTGCAACCCCGAGGGAATCACCTATCCAATCCCGGGCAATGACGACGCGATCCGATCCATCTCCCTGTTCACCCAAATCATCGCGAACGCGGTGGTCGAGGCGGACAACGAAACGGGTCTCAAGATCATCGAGAACCTCCAGGAAGAGGAGGAGCCGGCCGAGGAAATCCGGACGGATGCCCGCCCGGCGGAGGAGGAAGAGGTCGAGATCGACATCTCCACCTATACACCCGAGGAAAAACCCGCGGCCCTCGAGGAGAAGGCCGAGGAACCCCTTCCTGTGACCGTCGCCATCGACGAAGACAAACTCTACGACCGCTAGCATACCGGCAAGGAGAACGCAATGGAGATCAAGGCTCAGGATATAAAGACCCTCCGGGAAAAGACCGGAGCGGGCATGATGGATTGCAAGAAAGCTCTTACCGAGGCGGGCGGAGATCCCGCGGCCGCCGAAAAGCTTATCAAGGAGTGGGGTCTGGCGGGGGTCGAAAAGCGCTCCGGTCGAGCCACCAACGAGGGGCGCGTCTTCGTCAAGCAAGAAGGCGGAAGGGTGAGCATGGTCGAGGTGGCCTGCGAAACCGACTTCGTGGCCCGTAACGAGGACTTCATCAAATCCGGCGCCGCCCTGGCGGACCTTGTCCTCAAGAAGGGGGCGAGCGCTCCGGACGCGGAAATGGAAGCGATGATCCGCGACATGGCCAGTGTCATCAAGGAAAACATCACCTTAAAGCGCGTCGCCTGCGTGAACGCCGGCCCCGGGGAAGTCCTTCACACCTACGTTCACGGCGAAGGGACCCTTGGAGTGGTCGTGAAAGCCAAGACGGACAAGCCGGCGGATGCCGGAATCCAGGCCTTCATTCACGACATCGCCCTCCATATCGCGGCTTTCCGCCCTCTCTTCCTGGATCGCAGCCGGGTGGACCCGGCATACCTGGCCGAGCAGGAGGAGATCTTCCGGAAACAGATCGACGGCGACGAGAAGATGAAGGGGAAGCCCGCGAACGTCCTCGAGGGGATCGTCAAGGGAAAGGTGAACAAGCTCATGGCGGATATCTGCCTGATGGACCAGGGCTTCGTGAAGGACGAGAAGCAGGCCGTGGCCAAGGTCATGGCGGATGTCGCCAAGACGGCCGGGGCTTCCCTGTCCATACTGGACTATGTAGTCTTCCGCGTCGGGGAAAATTGAGGTACGATCACAGGATCGAGGCTGTCCGACGAGCGTCCATGCCTGTCGGACGGCCGGTTTCGGTGCCGGGATTCCCGTGCGGACCCGCGGGGTCTCCCCGCCCGTTCGTAAACCTGAATAGATCCGGAACATCAGGGAGGTATCATGGACGAGGTTAAGGCTTCCTGCGAGGATAGGATGCGCAAGGCCGTCGCGGCCCTCAAGGACGAGTACAACGGACTGCGTACCGGCCGCGCCTCCCCTGCCCTGCTCGACAGAATCCGTGTGGACTACTACGGCGAGAAGACCCCCATCCCCCAGGTGGCCACCGTATCGGTTCCGGAAGCCCGTTTGATCGTGATCCAGCCCTGGGACCGATCCCAGATAGCCGAGATCGAAAAAGCCATACGGACTTCCGAGCTTTCCCTGAACCCTTCCAACGACGGCAAGGTGATCCGCATCGCCATACCCCCCCTTACGGAGGACCGCCGCAAGGAGCTGGCCAAGACCGCCAAGAACATGGCGGAAAACTGCCGGGTATCCATCCGCAACATACGCCGGGACGGGATAGAAACACTAAAGAAGCATAAACCGGAAGGATCCTCCGAGGATGACCTCAAGAAGGCGGAAGAGGAGCTGCAGAAGCTAACGGACGCCTATATCGTCCAGGTGAACAAAGTCCTGGAGGAAAAGGAAAAGGAAATTCTGGAAGTCTGAGATGGCTGCCGGAATGGCCGTTCCCGCCCACGCGGGCATCATCATGGACGGAAACGGGCGCTGGGCCAAGGCCCGGGGCCTCCCCCGCACGGAAGGACACCGGGAGGGACTCCGGGTCGCTAAACGGATCATCCGAGCGGCGGAGGACCTGGGAATCCGGTATCTGTCCCTATACACCTTCAGCACCGAAAACTGGAAACGCGCCGCCGAGGAAGTCTCCTTCCTCATGTCCCTGATATCCCGGCACCTCCGCGCGGAATTCGATTTTTACCGGGAGAACTATATCCGGATCGTGCACTCCGGGGACGCTTCGGGCTTGCCCGAGGATGTTCGGGAATCGATCCGGTCCGTGATGGAGGACACCGCGGGGTTTGACGGGATAACCGTCAACCTGGCGATCAACTACGGAGGCCGGGACGAGATACTCCGGGCGGTCCGAAAGATGTTCCGCTCCGGCATCGACCACGCCACGGAGGAAGGCTTCCGGGCCTTCCTGGACGTCCCGGAACTCCCGGATCCGGACCTCATCATCCGAACGGGGGGCGATCTGCGCCTGTCGAACTTCCTGCTCTGGGAATCCGCCTACGCGGAACTCTATTTTTCCGAAAAGCTCTGGCCCGATTGGACGGAGGAAGACCTGAGACGGGCGATTGACTCTTATTCCGGCCGGGAGCGCAGGTTCGGCGGAACACCATGAAGAACTTTCTTTCCCGCTTCCTGCTCGTGGCCGTCGCCCTGCCCGCCCTATACGCCGCGGCGGTCTATCTGCCCCGGCACGGTCATGCGGCCATCGTGGCGGTGGTGCTCGTGTTCACCGCGGGCTGCGGGACGGAGCTCTCGGCGCTTTTCAACCAACGAGGCGTCAAGGCGGAAGCCCCCCTCTGGGCCGCCTTGTCCGTCCTTCCCGGCCTCTACCTTTGGACCCTCCTGCGGCTTTTCCCGGGGGATTCCAGCCGGACCTTGCAGGCCTTCATAGCGGGGTTCGGAATGTTCCTTGTGGCCGCCTTCCTGCCCTTCGCCTTCCCTAGGAGGCACGAGGATCTCCAGGTTTCGCTGGTCCGTTCCGCGGCGCGGGCCTTTCCCCTGCTCTACCCCGGGCTTCTATCCGCGCCCCTGGTGTTGATCGCAGACCTCCCGAATACTTCCACGCCGGCCCTTATCTGGTTCGCCCTTCTGGTGTTCGGCAACGATTCCGCGGCCTGGGCGGTGGGGATGCTCGCGGGACGCCACCGAGGGGTGGTCGTCGCATCCCCGAACAAGAGCGTGGAGGGCTTCATCGGAGCCTTCGCCGGATCCTTGGCCGCCGCCTTCCTGGGACCCGCTCTCTATCCCCGGGCCCTTCCCGGCTCTCCCTGGAAGCTCATCCTTCTGGGAATTCTGGTCGGCGTCGCCGTAATAACCGGCGACCTGTTCGAATCCTCGTTGAAGCGGAGCGCGGGCATGAAGGACTCCGGCTCCGTGATACCCGGACGCGGGGGTTTCTTGGACACCTTCGACAGCATTCTCTTCGCGGCCCCGGTCTTCTATGCCGCGGTCCTGATCCTGGATCTTGTGTAGGGGCGGGTCGTGCAACCGAAACGCGTCATCATCCTGGGAGCCACGGGTTCCATCGGCCGCTCGGCCCTGGACGTCGCCCTCTCCCGTCCGGACTTGTTCCGGGTGGTCGGCCTTTCCGCCCGCTCCCGGGCCGAGGAGCTGAGGGAGGCGGGACGCCGGGTCCACGGAGCGACCCTCTGCCTGACCGAAGCGGGCGATTCCGATACGGATATCCCCTACCGAGGGCCCGGGTCCGTAGGCCGCATGCTCAAGGAGATCCCCGGGGACATCGCCTTGAACGGAATATCGGGGGCCCAGGGCTTGGAACCTTCCCTTCAGGCCATCGAGGCGGGCATGGACCTGGCCCTTGCCAACAAGGAGACCATGGTCCTCGCGGGCCGGATCGTCCTGGACCGGGCGGCCTCCCGGGGCGTCCGCGTGATTCCCGTGGATTCGGAACACTCCGCGGTTTTCCAATTGGTGGAACGCTTCGGATCCGGGGACCTGGACGAGGTCATCCTGACCGCCTCCGGTGGGGCTTTCCGGGATCGGCCTTTGGAGGAACTCCGGAACGCGACCCCGGAAGAAGCCTCGACCCATCCGAACTGGAAGATGGGCAGAAAGATCACCATCGACTCCGCCAGCATGGCGAACAAGGGCTTGGAGGTGATCGAGGCCGTCCGGTTTTTCGGAATACCTCCGAACCGGGTGAAAGTTTTCATCCATCCCCAGAGCCGCGTGCATGCCCTTATACGGATGAAGGACGGCTCCTTGTACGCGCAGATCTCGGGAACGGACATGCGTCTTGCCATCCAGTCCGCCCTTGTCTGGCCCCGGACGGAGTCCTGCGCCTTCGGCCGCTTGGATCTGGCTGATCTGACCCTCACCTTCCGGGAACCCGATCCCGCCCGGTTTCCGCTCCTGGGGCTCGCGTACCGCGCCGTCGAAGCCGGAGAGGGATACACGATCGCCTACAACGCCGCGAACGAGGCGGCCGTGGACTTGTTCATCCGTCGGCGCGTCCGATTTACCGAACTATCCGTCTTGACCGAGGCTGTCCTGGAGCGCCCCTGGCCGTCCCGGGTGGAAAGTCCGGATGAGGTGCTGTCCGTTGATGCCGAGGCCCGCAGGGCGGCCCTGGAAGCCGCGAAAGGAATCGCTCAACCATGATCGTAATCGTGCTGGGCCTCTTGGGCCTGGGCATCGTCGTATTCGTCCATGAACTGGGACATTTCTTAGCTGCCCGCTGGATGGGCGTCCACGTGGAGGCATTCAGCCTCGGCTGGGGCCCCAAGCTTGCCGGCATCGTCCGGGGCGGAACGGAGTACCGGGTTTCCGTATTCCCCATCGGCGGATACTGTCGGATGAAGGGCGAAGAATCGTTCAAGGCGGCCCTGGAGAGGGGGGACGAGGATATGCCCCGGGAGCCCGGCAGTTTCTACGGAGCCTCCCCCGGACGCCGCATCGTGATCGCCCTGGCCGGCCCCGCGGCGAACCTGGTCTTCGCCCTGGTCGTGGCCGTCGTCATCGCGGCGGCGGGATACACCCTAAGGACCGCCGGGAACAAGGTCATCCTTGCCGCGGAGTATCCGCTGGCAGGGAATTCCGCGGAGGGACTTCCCGCGCAGACCGCGGGCATCCGAACCGGGGACCGGATCACAGCCATCGACGGGGTCGAAACGAAGATCTACTCCCAGATCCAGGAGATCATTTTCCGTTCCCCCGGCAAGCCTCTTCGGTTCACGGTGGAGCGGGACTCCGGCCGGGTGGAACTCGAGGTGACACCGGTCCTGGACCGGGAGACCGGCGCGGGCCGGGTGGGTTTGTACGCGTGGATCGATCCGGTCGTGGAGCGCGTAGCCCCCGAGAGTTCCGCCTACGTGGCGGGGCTTGCGCCGGGGGATCGCATTCTCACGGTGAACGGGGTTCCGGTTGAGCACGACGTCGCCTTCCAGAAAGCCCTCCTGGATCGCCCCCGTACGCTCCGGATGGAGGTGGAACGGGACGGCGCCCGGCAAACCTTGGAGGTGGTTCCGACTTGGGACAAGGACGGGAATCCTGATTTGGGCATAACATTCAGGGCCGTGGCCTTCCGGGTGCAGGCGGAAAGCTTGTCGGACGCCCTGACCAAAGGATGGAACGACACGTGGTCGACCATCGCGGGGACCTTGCAAGGATTGGCAAGCCTGTTCCGCGGAAACGTCAAGGTAGCCAACGCGGTTTCCGGTCCCGCGCGGATCACGTACATGGTCGGAACCGTCGCGACCCGCAGTCTCCGGGAAGGATGGGCCGAGGGGCTGTCCCGGCTGTTCAACTTCCTTTCCCTGCTTTCCGTGGGCTTGTTCGTCATGAATCTCATGCCCATCCCCTTGCTGGACGGGGGCCAAATCCTCCTATTCGTCGTGGAGGGCATCCGGCGCAAGCCTCTCAAGCTGAAGACCGTGTATAGGTACCAGGCGGTCGGCATGGCGGTAGTCCTTGCCATTTTCCTCTTGACCACGTTGGCGGATCTTACGTTCTTTTCGGGCCGTTAGCGGCCTGGAACCCTGTCGAACCGGAGTGACAAGGAGGGTTGGATGCGAAGCGTGACATGTCCCTGCGAAGCTGTATTCGAGGCCGATCTCCCCGAGTCCGTGGACCTGGATACCCGTCCTCAGACGGTGCAGGAAATCCTGGAAGGCTCCTTCCTGTCCGCTCGCTGCCCCGAATGCGGTACCCTGGTCAAACCGGACCTTCCGGTCCGGGTGACCTCCGGGTCCCGTGGAATGGACATACAGGTCGTCCCGGAGATGGAGAGGTCCGCGTTCTATCGGGGCGCGGTGCCCCTTCCCTCCGGGGCCGAGGCTGTGATCGGGTACCGCGAGCTCGTGGAGAGGATCCGGGCGGTACAGGACGGTTTTTCCCCCCGGGCGCTGGAAATCTTGAAGTACCTCCTCCTGGCCCGGGCCCAGCAGGACGCTCCGGACGCGGACATCGTGATCGAGTACGCCGGCCGCGAAACGGGATCCCTGGTATTCAACATCTGGGGCCTCAAGGCGGACGAGGCCGGAGTGATCCGAGTTCCCGAATCGCTGTACGAGAAGACCCTTTCGGATCTGGGCCGCAAGTCCTCGGAAGAACCCTTCACCCGGATCTTCTCGGGATCCTACCGCTCCATCCGAATCCTGGAAGCGGATCCGGAGGAGGAGGGGAAATAACTCCCCCGTCCGGGGCGGTGACTTGGATAATCGTCGTATTCGGCGAAGGTCGAGGCCGTAGCCGCCAGGTTCGGCCCCGGGGAACCCGGGCGCACGGACCGTCGGCGCTTAATCGTGGGAGGGATTCTTCCGGACCTTGTCGATCGCGGACGCCACGGCCGCACGGACCTGATCCGCATACTCCGTCCCGTCCGCGGCCTGGGCGTACATGGTGCCCAAGAGGGATACCCGGTAGAGCGGCTTGATCGAATTCAGGGCCAGGGCGGCCATGTCCAGGACGCAATCCTCGCAGGTGCAGATCCCTCGACTCGCCGCGTCGTCCAGTTGACGCCCGAGCTCGTCCAGGACCATGCGCTCCGCTTCGTTCACCAGGATGCTGAAATCGTACATCTGGCGAAGTTCCATGATGCCCTCCCCCGTCGCCTCGATCGATATCGGTAGTAGTGTATAGCCCTTAGGGGTGCTTTGCAATCGATTCGAACCGCGTGAAGGCGGGAAGGAAGAGGATTCGGGTGGTTCCCGTTGGACCGTTACGCTGTTTTGCCACGATAAGGTCCGTCTCGATGGGGAGGGATCGTTCCTCCTGGGTCCTGCCTAGTTCACGGTCCCGGTGAAGGAAGAGGATGAGGTCCGCGTCCTGCTCGATAGATCCCGATTCCCGGAGATCCGCGAGGGTGGGTTGTTTTCCTTCCGCCTCCCGTTTCAGCTGGGAAAGGGCCACAACGGGAATGCGGAGCTCCCGAGCCAACGCTTTCAGGGATCGGGATATGGAGGCGATCTGCTCCCAACGAGGAAGCTCCGAGTTCTCGTGGGTCACCAAGGTCAGATAATCCACGAAGATGATCCGGACATCCTTCTCCGCCCGGAGCCGCCGGGCCAGGGTCCGCAGATCCAGGAGCTTCATGTTGGGCATGTCTATTATGTACAACGGGGCGTCGTAGATGCGTCCCGCCGCGTCGATGAGACTCTGGAAATCGCTGTGCTTCATGAGGCCCGTCCGGATCTTCTCGGATCCGATCCGGGCCTCGCTGGCCACCATGCGCTGCATGAGGGCGGTATCCGCCATTTCCAGGGAAAAGAACGCCGTCGGGATTTTTTCATGGATCGCCGTGTGGGCCGCTATGGTGAGGGCCAAGGCGGTTTTGCCCTGGGAGGGGCGGGCTCCGATTATTATCAGCTCGGAATCCTGGAATCCGCTGGTCATGGAGTCCAGCTCCGCGAAACCGCTCGGTATGCCGGTGTAGGGCGTCTTGGTCCGGTAGAGCTTCTCGATCATCTTGATGGTGTCGGGAAGAAGTTCCTTCACGCTCTTGTACGACACCGACTGGCGCTTGTTGCTGATGTCGAAGATGGCCGCCTGGGCCTCGTCCAGCATCAGGGCGCTTTCAATCGAATCGTCGAACACCTTGGCGCTCATCTGCTGGGCAAGTTTCAGGAGGGCCCGTCGTACGGAATTTTCCTGCACGATTCGGGCGTAGTACTCCACGTTCGCGCTGGACGGGACAAAGCTGGTGAGGTCCGCGACATAACCGGGCCCTCCGGCCGCGTCCAGCAGGGACAGCAGCCGCAGTTCGTCCGTCAATGTGATGAGATCGGGTTTCTGCCCCTTTTCGTACAGGGATATGATGGCCGAAAAGATGTTCCGATTGGCGTTTACATAGAAGTCCTCCGGCCTCAGGAACCGGAGGACCAGGGTGACGGAATCCGGGTCCAGCAATATGGCGCCGAGCACGGCCTGTTCGGCTTCCGCGTTATGCGGAGGAACCTTAT
>JAAYUR010000554.1 GCA_012517645.1 Treponema sp. | reverse complement strand
CGGAGATCGGCGCGTGCACCGGAACCGTCATTCGGCCCTCGGCGTCGGCGATCTTTTGCCCGCGCTTGACCGAATCCCCGACCTTGACCAGGGGCTGGATGGGCGGCCCGAAATGCTGGTTGACCGGGACAACGACCTGTTTTACCGAGCGCACATATTCGATCGGAAGTTCACTGGTTCGTTCCTTCCGCTCCGGCGGATGCGCGCCGCCTCGGAATGTCTTCTTATCCATATAAGAACGCTGCTCCTTCTGGGGCGCCGGCCTGGCCGGTCGACCTCCCGAACAAGATGGACCTTCGCTTTGCACGGTTCCGTCCACTCTCCTGCGGGTTCCGGCCTCGCGCAAGAGCGAACGGCGGGAGAAAAACACGATAGTCCTGGACGGATGGGCCTCGTCCCCGCGCGCGGTTTTTGCCCAGGGGGTCGGGCAATGCGCTGCGGAGGATACGACGGGCTATCCTATACCGTTATAGTGCACCGGTCAAGATTCGCGGATGGAGAATTTATATAAAACACTATATTAAGAATTAGCCACAGAGGCACAGAGACACGGAGGTAAAAGGGAGGAAGAGAGAAGAGTAAGGATGAAGAGGGGGGAGTGGAAATACTGAATGGCGTTATTTTCTTCCCTCTTTTTCCCTCTCTCTATCCCCTCTGTGTCTCTGTGGTTCACGTCTTTTAGATAATCCGGTTTTTCAGAACCACTTTTTCTTCTTGAAGTACGCCACCATGCCCAGGGCGACGGCGATCATGACCCCCCAGGTGACCGGGTACCCCCAGGGGTGTTCGAGCTCGGGCATGTACCGGAAGTTCATCCCGTAGACCCCGACAATGAACGTGAGGGGTATGAAGATGGTGGATATGATGGTCAGAACCTTCATGACCTCGTTCATGCGGTTCGAAACCGAGGACAGGTAGACTTCATGGATGCTCGCGGCCGTCTCCCGGTACACTTCCAGGGAGTCCAGCACTTGGACCGTGTTCTCGTACAAATCCCGAAGGAAGGGGTCCAGACCGTCCTCCAGGATCTCCGACTGGGAGTGGAGCAGGGCGCTCACGGCCTCCCGCACGGGCCAGACGGTCCGCCGCATGCGTCCTAGATCGGCCTTGACCCCCTGCAGATCCACCATGAACCGGTTTCCCGCGGATCGCGAGACCGCTTCGTCCTCCTTGGCCTCCAGCAGATCCCCCAGAGATTCCAACACCGCGAAGTAGTTGTCCGTAATCACGTCCAGGAGTGCGTAGGCTAGGTACGAAGGACCCAGCCTGCGGAGCCGGCCCACGCCGGTCCGAAGCCGTTCCCGGACAGGGCCGAAGCAGTCACCCGGGGTTTCCTGGAACGTAATCACCCCGAGCCGGGTGATGACGATGCTGACCTGCTCGTACTCGACGGATCCGTCGGGCCTTCGTGTGATCATCTTGGTGATCAGGAAGAAATAGGTGCCGAAGTCCTCGGCTTTGGGGCGGTGCTCGGTGTTCAAAATGTCCTCGACCGTAAGGGTTTCCAACCGGAAGTACCCGCACAGCCGCTTGACCAAGTCCTGGTCCGCGAGCCCGTTGACGTTTATCCAGTTGACCATGCCCTCCTCCTGCATGGCCAGGATCTCCTCCAGGGACTCGGGGGTGATGAAGCAAACCTGCTCGGCGTTGTACTGGATAAGGGAGAGCGTCGCATCCACGGGGGTCCGGTCGCCTATATAGATGGGCGAACCGGGAACGCTTCCGGCGGAACTGGGGGATACGCTCTTGAAGATGGGTTCGATGGTCCGGGAGGACTTCCGCGTTCGGGGATCCTTCATGGATACAAGAGTAGTCCGCGGATTCCGGCCTGGCAATCCCGATTGCGCCGCGCGATAGTTGGAAGCAAGTCTCGGAGGTTGTTGATCGGCTCGGAGTATCCCGGGTCCTGCAAAAGGGAGCCTTGCGGTACGAAGGGTCTTTCCTAATTCAAGAACCATTACTATTTTATGAACGTATTTCGTCCTACGAAGAGTTCGGGCTCGGAAGGAAAAATAATCCGGGAGGATTTCATGAGCATCCGCGTTCGCTGGAGTTGGTTGGCGATCGGTTCCCTGGCATTCCTGGTTCTGTCGTGCGGAAAACCCGACGGGGTCGCGGGCGCAACCGCGTGGGAGGGAAAGCAGACCCTCGAATCCGTTGCGGTCGAGTCCCTGACGGTCGTACGGGGGAGCCTTGCGGACGAGATCCGCGCCTCCGGTACCGTCGCCGGGGTCCGGGAAGCCTTCGTGGTCTCCGAAACCCAGGGGATCGTGAAGGGAGTTTCCTTCGGACTGGGGGACCGGGTGGCGGAGGGACAGGAGCTCCTGCGGGTGGACGATCGCATAGCCGCCCTGAACCTGGACAGGTCCCGGGAGCAGTACGAGTCCGCCCGACTGGAGCTGGAGGCTACGGAAAAACTGGCCGCTGCGGGCCGGGCTTCTCCGGCGGACCTAACCCGGGCCCGGGGAAACGCCAGCGGCGCCAAGGCCCAGTACGAGACCGCCCTGAAAGCCTTCAATGACACCCGGCTGCGAGCCCCGATCTCCGGTGTGGTCGCCGCCAAGGATGAAGTCGCAACCGTCGGGGCGAACATAGCCCCGGGAGTCCGGGTCGCCCGGATCATCGATACCTCCTCCTTCCGGATCACCGTCGGGGTCGGAGAGCGGGAGGTGGGCCTTGTGGAACCGGGCGCTGCGGTCAAGGTATACGTGCCCGCCGCCCTGGGGGAGGATTTCGTGGAGGGGACCGTGGCCGCCGTGGCCGCGGGCGCGGATCCCGCCACCGGCAGCTTCCCCGTCGTGGTCGCCTTCCGGAACGGCTTTTCCGGACGGGTCAAGTCCGGCATGGCCGCCTCGGTTTCCATCGCGGCCCGGAAGGCGGAGCCCGCGATCGTGGTTCCCAGCGCCGCCCTGGTGCGCCGAGGGGAGACGTACGCGGTCTTCGTGGACCGGAACGGAGCCGCGGAGGTCCGGCCCGTGACCCTGGGCCGCAGATCCGGCGTCCGGGCGGAAGTCCTATCCGGGCTGACGGAGGGCGAAACGCTCATCATAAGCGCCCTTACCCGGCTCCGCCCCGGAGTTCCCGTCGTTTCCACGGGACGCGGGGATACGGCGGGCTGGGAATAGGAGCCCGAGATGAACCTTCCGAAATTCTCCGTTGAAAACAACGTCCTCTTGACCATCGTCCTAGTCACGGTCCTGGTCCTGGGAACCTTCAGCATAGCCCGCCTGCCCCAGGAACAGTTTTCCGAGGTACCCTTCTTCTGGGTGAACATAGCGGTTCCCTTTCCGGGGGTCTCCTCCGGCGACATCGAACGCTCCGTGGTGGTAAAGATCGAGCGGGAAATGCAGGGGCTGGACAGCCTGAAGCGGATACAGAGCGTGGCCTCCGACGGACTCGCGATCGTGCGGGTGGAGTTCGACGACGGCATCTCGAACGAGGAGTTCGCTCGATTATTCCAGGACGTCCGAACCCGGTTCTCCCGGGTCGACCTTCCCGACGGAACCCTGCCCGCCCTGGTCAACGATTTCTCGTCCAACGACTTCCTGCCGGCCGTCGAGGTCGTGGTCTCCGGCTCCGCCCCCTACGAGGACCTGAACCGGGTCGCCCGATCTTTGCGGGACCGGATCCTGGAGCTCAAGGACGTCTCCTCGGTGGACCTGGTCGGGGATCGGGACCGAAGGATCGTGGTGGACGCGGATCAGGATCGCTTGGAATCGGTGGGTATCTCGCTCAACGAGGTCCTTCGGGCGGTCCAGCAAAAAAACGTAACCGTGCCCGGAGGCACCCTTGAGACGGTGTCCCGGGAATACCTGCTGCGCACCGTGGGATCCCTCCAGGGCATCGGAGACTTCGACAAGGTCATCGTGCGGCGGGTAGGTCCCTCCGGGGCGGTCGTCCACGTGGGGGACGTGGCCCGGGTCTACGAAGCCTTCGATGAACGGGGGGACTCGGCGCGGATCAACGGGGACCGGGCCGTGATCCTTCGGGTGGGCAAGGTCCCCCGGGGCAACGCCATCGGCGTCATCGACGGGGTCAAAAGGCTCGTCTCGGAAACCTGGCCCACGCTTCCCGAGGGCGCCCGGATCGATCTGATCAACGATTCGACGGTGCAAATCCGGGACAGCATCGATGTCCTGCTCTCCAACGCCTTCCAGGGGCTGGTCCTCTTGACGGTGATCCTCCTTTTCTTCCTGGGCCTGAGGAACGCCCTGATGACGGCCCTGGGCATCCCGGTGACCTTCGCCATCACCTTCGTGATCCTGGAGGCCATGGGAGAGACCCTGAACTCCAACACCCTCTTCGGCCTGGTCCTGGTCCTGGGCATGATCGTGGACCACGCCATCATCATCACCGAAAACACCTTCCGTCTGCGCCAGGCGGGGTTCGACAAGCGCCGGGCCGCGATCGAGGGTACCGCCCAGGTGGCCTGGCCCATCGTCTCCTCGTCCCTGACCACGGTGGCGGCGTTCCTGCCCCTCATGCTCCTGCCCGGAACCATCGGGAAGTTCCTCCGGGTCATCCCCCTGACGGTGATCATCGCCCTTCTGGCGTCCACCATAGAAGCCATCCTCTTTATCCCGTCCCATTCAGCCGAGTGGCCCGGAGGAGACCGCCTGAGTTCCAAGCCGGATATCTTCCAGCGGATACGGCCGGGCTTCGAGCGCTTCCTGAAGGGCTTGTACGGACGCCGGAAGCTCGTGGTCCTGGGGTTCGCGGTCGTAACCATCGCCATCTTCGCCGCGGTGCCCTTCATCCGGCAGGACCTGTTCAGCGCCGAGGACTTCACCCTCTTCTACATCGACATCGACATGCCTACAGGCACGAACCGGGACACCACGGAACGGACGATCCGGGCCTTCGAGGAACGCATCCTGCCGCTCCGGGGGAACGGGGAGGTGGTGAACGTAGTATCCTCCGTCGGGTTCCGGTCCTCGGGCAGCGGGGGCAGCTCCGCGGGCAACGTGGGCCAGATCGTCGTGGACCTCACGGAGCTCAAGGAGGGCCGGAAAAGGACCGTGACCGCGATCATGGACGAGGTCAAGGGCATGACTTCGGACATACCCGGACCGGAGCGGGTCATCTACCGAAAAGCCCAATCCGGGCCTCCCGTGTCCCCGCCGGTGGGCTTCCGCATCCGGGGGGACGATTACGACGGGTTGATCGAAACCGCGGCCCTCCTGCGCGAACGCCTGGCAGGGTACCCGGAGCTGCTCAACATCGAGGACACCCTGCAGACGGGGACTCCGGAGCTCCGCATACGCATCAACGAGGAGCGGGCCGCGGCGTACGGTCTTTCCGTGGCCGCCGTGGGTTCCTACATCCGGGGCTCCTACGACGGATTCCCGGCCGGCACGGTGTTCTTCCGAAACGAGGAACTGGACGTCCTGGTACGCTACGCCGGGACCGGCGGGGCTTCTTCGGTGGAGCGCCTGCGGGAACTCAAGATACCCACGCCGGACGGCCGCCTGGTACCCTTCTCGGCGGTAGCGGAACTCGTGGAAGGGGCGGCCCTGGCCTCGATCAAGAGGGTGGACGGAAAACGGGAGGTGGAGGTCTCCTCCCAGGCCTACGACAAGACGGTGGTACAGGGAATCAACGCGGACGTGCGCACGTGGTTCGATTCCGAGATCCGTTCCCGGCACCCGGACCAGATCCTGATCGTGGGCGGCGAGTTCGCGGAACTGGCGGACCTCCTGATCCAGATCCTCCGGGTCTTCCTGGTGGGTATCTTCCTGATCTACGCGGTCCTGGGGGCCCAGTTCAAGAGCTACACCCAGCCCTTCCTGATCCTCCTGTCCGTGCCCATCGCCTTTGCGGGGGTGATCCTGTACCTGGTGTTCTCCGG
>JAAYUR010000278.1 GCA_012517645.1 Treponema sp. | reverse complement strand
TCCGTGCCGGAACCCTGGAGGAAACCGGGGACGAAACTCGGCCGGACGGGACGGCCGTCCGGACCCTCCGGGGAGCCCTGTCCTTGCCCGGCCGGATCCGGGATGGCCGGTGGACCCGGATCGAGACCCGCCTTCCCGGGGACGACGCGGTATTCCTGTCCCTGGAGCTCGAGTACCCCGAGACCCCGCACCGCGGGTACGACAAGGCCAAGGCCGCTCGCCTGGACCGGACCTGGGACGGGCGGTGGACCGAGGTCCTGCCCGCGGAGATCGTCCCCGCCTTCGACGCGGACCCGGCCCGGCCCTTCCGGGTCTTCAAGAGGAACTTCTTCGGGGACGTCAGTTCCTACGCCGCGGACCACCACCTCGTCTCGGGAGCCCGCCGCACGGCGTCCTTCAACAACCACATCACCCACCCCTGGGTCGCCGTCTCCAACGGATCCGAGGGGATCCTGGTTGCCCAGTACGAGGGCGACAGGTGTAATTTCGCCTTTTGTCCCATGCGGTCCGAGGTGACCGGCGGCCGTCAGCGCCTCCGGCTCAACCCCTTCGGGACCTACTACGGCCCCCAGTGGAAGTACGCCACCGCGGTCACGGGCCTGGGCCGGGCGATGGCGGTGCTCATGGCGGACCAGCTGGACAGCTACGCCCCCTCCTACAACGGAAAGACCAGCCGCTTCTCCGTCGCCGTATTCCCCTTCCGGGGCCCCGAGCCGCCGGAGGAGATCCGGCGGCGGGCCGAGGAGTGGGGGGAGGGGACGGTTTAACTGCCCCGTCTCACCGGACGATGCGCCCGGAGGTCTTTCCTCCCGCCAGGGCCAGGACCTCCTCCCGGGTCGAGTAATTGAAATCCCCGTGGATCGAGTGGCAGAGGCAGGACGCCGCGGTCGCGAAGGAGACGACCTCCGCGTCGGATCCGCCCAGCCCGGGATCGCTGAGGGCCAGGATCAGGGCCGCGGAGAAGGAATCGCCCCCCCCGATCCGGTCCACGATGGATCGGATCGGGTAGGGCCGGTACTCGCCGTCCTCCAGGGGCGCGAAGTACGCGGAGCCCGAGGCGGCGTCGTAGAGCATGCCGCCCCAGTCGTTGTGGGTGGCCGAGACGCTCTCCCGGAGGGTGAAGGCGATCTTTCGAACCTTCGGGAACCGTTCGGCGATCCGGCGGGCCACCTCCGGGTACCGGCCCGCGTCCAGGGTGCCCCGGGAGGCGTCCAGGGATCCGACGTCGATGCCCAGGACGTCCTTGGCGTCCTCCTCGTTGGCCACGAGGATGTCCACGTAGGGCAGGAGCTCCCCCATCACCCGGGCTGCCAGGGCGTTCGGGGTGGTCCCCGCCTCCCAGGCCCAGAGTTTTTTCCGGAAGTTGAGGTCGCAGGAGACCGTGAGGCCGAGGTCCTTGGCCCGGAGCACGGCCCGGCGGACCGCCTCGGCGGCCGCCCGGGAGAGGGCCGGGGTGATCCCGGTCCAGTGGAACCAGGAAGCCCCCCGGAGGATCCCGTCCCAGTCGTAGGAGGCCGGATCCGCCAGGGCTACGGAGCTCCCGTCTCGGTCATAGATCACGTTGCTGGGCCGCTGGTTGGCCCCGGCCTCCACGAAGTAGATGCCCAGGCGGCCCTTCCCGGAACGTAGGACCCGGCTCACGTCGAGCCCCAGGTTCCGTAGGGATCCGAGGCAGGCGTCCGCGATGGGGTTGACGGGCAGGGTCGTCACGAAGGAGGCCTCCGCTCCCAGGAGGGCCAGGGAGGCGGCCACGTTCGCCTCGGCCCCCGCGAAGGTGGCCTCCAAGCGGCCCGGGAGGGCCTGCCGGAACCGGAGGAAGTCCTCGGTCTTGAGGCGCATCATGATCTCGCCGAAGGTAACGAACTTGGCCATGCTCTAACCCCTCACCCGGGCCGCCAGGGTCGCGGCCTCCTCGCAGTTCCGGCTGATCGCGTCCCAGTCCTTGGCCTTGATCAGGTCCCGGGTGGCCAGCCAGGACCCCCCGACGGCCAGGATCTCGGGCCACTCCAGGTAGGACGCCAGGTTCTTCATGGACACGCCCCCCAGGGGGATGTAGGCGATCCCCAGGTGGGCGTAGGGCGCCGCGATGGCCTTGATATAAGGAAGGCCGCCCAGGGGTTCCGCGGGGAAGACCTTCACGACGTCGCAGCCCTTTCCGTAGGCCGCCTCGATCTCCGAGGGGGTCGCGATGCCCGGGGCGAAGGGGAGCCCGGCCGCCCGGGCCGCGTCCACCACGGCGGGATTGAAGCCCGGGGAGACGCCGTAGGCGGCGCCCGACGCCTTGACCCGGGCGACCTGGTCGGGGAAGAGGATGGTCCCGACCCCGGCGTAGAGCTCCGGCACCTCGGACCGTATCCGGCTCAGGGCGTCGAAGGCGGCGGGGGTCCGGAGGGTCAGCTCCATGGCCCGGATCCCGCCGCGCACCAGGGCCCGGGCCAGGGGCACGGCGTCCAGGGCGTCGTCGATCACGAGGACGGCGACTACGGGGGAGCGGCGTATCTGTTCACGGAAGGATTGGGAATCACTCATGGGCGCCTCGGAAATGGCATATTGAGAATTGTAAAAAACCGGAACGATGTTCCGTAAAAAGATTATTAATCGCATTTATTCAAGCTGTCAATCGAAAAATGACATAAAACAGGAACGGACCGATTGAGAAATTGAAATGCCTTGCGCGGTCCGAGAGGATGTGGTTTAATCGGAAGGAAGGTGTCGTCCATGGCGGAAACGATCGAGACCGTTCAGGCGGTAGGGAAGGCCATCCGGATCCTCGAGCACCTGGCCGAGCACGGCGACTGCGGGGTCAGCGACCTGGCCCGGGCCATCGGGGGCCAGAAAAGCACGGTCTTCCGCCTCCTTTCGACTCTTAAGGAAGCCGGGTACATCCTGCAGGACCGGGAAACCGAGAAGTACTGCCTGTCCCTCAAGCTCTTCCGGATCGGGTCCGGGGCGATCCGGAACCTGGACCTGAACAAGGCCGCCCTGCCCGTGATAAGCCGCCTGGCCAAGATGACCTCCGAGACGGTCCACCTCTGCATCCTGGACAACGACCAGGTCCTCTACCTGCACAAGATCGAGTCCACCTTCTCCCTGAAGGTCGCCATGGTCTCCCGGGTGGGTTTCGTGACTCCCCTGTACTGCACCGGGGTCGGGAAGGTACTGCTGGCCTGGCAGGAGGACGAGTACATCCGCCGCTACCTCAAGGAAGCCAAGCTGGAGAGGTTCACGGAGCACACGATCACGGATCCCCTGGCCCTGGCCGCGGAGCTTCAGAAGATCCGCATGTCCGGTTTCGCCTACGACGACGAGGAGCACGAGCTCGGGGTCCGCTGCGCCGCGGCCCCGATCTTCGACCTGCACGGCCGCATCGCCGCGGCCCTCTCCGTCTCGGGCCCCAGCGTCCGCCTCACGGACGGGCGGATGGAGTCGGTCCGGGAGCTGGTGAAGGACAGCGCCCGGGAGATCTCGCAGCGCCTGGGATACCAGGAAGCCTAGGCGCCCCGGCCGTCCCGGATGGCCTGCCTGGACCTGCTCGCGCCTGCTCGGAACCT
>JAAYUR010000275.1 GCA_012517645.1 Treponema sp. | reverse complement strand
GGGCCGGGTCTTCCTTTCCGGGCTCCGGCGCGGGCCCCAAGCCCAAGAACCCGTTCTCCGACTGGAGCACGATGGTCACTCCCGCAGGAATATAGTTGCCCACCAGAGTCGGCAGACCGATCCCGAGGTTGACCACATCGCCGTCCTTGAAGATCCGGGCGATCCGCTTGGCTATGACTTCCTTGTTGGCTGTGTATTCCATGGCGTCCCTCCCTACTTCTTGGACCGGACCAGGTACTGTACGAGAACCGAGGGGGTCACCACGATCTCGGGATCAATCTGGCCGATCTCTACGATCTCGTCCGCTTCCACGATCACGGTCGTGCAGGCCATGGCCATGAGGGGGTTGAAGTTTCGGGCGGCCTTGTCGTAGATCAGGTTGCCGGCCTTGTCCGCCTTTTTGGCCTTCAGGAGCGCCACGTCCCCGGGAAGGGCCTTCTCCAGCAGGAACCTCCGGCCGTCCACATCCAGGACCTGCTTGCCCTCCTGGACTTCGGTTCCCACGCCGGTGGGAGTCAGGATTCCGCCCAATCCCGCGCCGGCGGCGCGTATGCGCTCCGCCAGGGTGCCCTGGGGCACCAGGACGACCTCGGTTTCCCCCTCGTTCATCTGCCGCTGGGTCTCCTGGTTCGTGCCGATGTGGGAGACCACGATCCTACGGAACTGCTTCTTGGCCACCAGCTTGGCCACATGGGTGCAGGTCCCGGTCTTGAAGTTATGGAAGGCCGTGTCGTTGCAGACCAAGGTCAGGTTTTTCGTCCCCTTCTTCTCCAGGGCCTCGATGAGGCCGGCGGGGGATCCGCAGCCCAGAAAGCCGCCGACCATGACCGTATCGCCTTCCTTGATCAGTTCCACGGCCTCCTCGGCCGTGATAATCGGTTTCGCTACCATGTCGTTCACTCCCGATGATCGAACAGAGTAAGGTGGCTTTTTCAAAACCCCCTGGGCTTTGGAAAAGCCTCAGTTGTCGAAATGCCTCGAGTCTCTCAACAACCTGCCAAGCATCCTCCGCGCCTCGGGCGGCCTCCCGGCGGGCCGGCCTTAGAGGTATGGGTTTGAATCGAGCCGTATGCCGGGAGGAAACCGGATCCGGCGGGGCGCGCCGCCGGACCCGGAGTCAAGCGACGGGGGTCAGAGGAAGAGCATTCCCAGGGAGGTGATGATGCCCGCCCAGAGCAGGATCACGGTGGTATAGCCCATGATGTCCTTGATGTTCAGCTTGGCCACCGCCAGGAGGGGCAGGGCCCAGAAGGGCTGGATCATGTTGGTCCAGGCGTCGCCCCAGGCGATGCCCATCGCGGCCCGGGCGTAGGAAACACCGAGGGCCTTGGCGGCGGGCATCATGATCGGGCCCTGGACGGCCCACTGGCCGCCGCCGGAGGGCACGAACATGTTCACCAAGCCCGCGGACCAGTAGGTGAAGAGCTGGAAGGTCTTGGGGGTGGACACGGAGACGAACCAGTTGGAGAAGGTGGCGGCCAGGCCGGAGCTGACCATCATGCCCATGATCCCCGCGTAGAAGGGGAACTGGAGGACGATGCCGCCGGCGGTCCGCACGGACTTGTCCACGGCCTTCACGTAGTTGATCGGGGTCTTGTGCATGAGCAGACCCAGGATGAGGAAAATGAAATTGACCACGTCCAGGGAGAGGGATCCGCCCTTCACCAGGTACCGGACCGCGTATATGATGCCGACCACGCCCACGATGAGGGCAAGGACGAAGGAGTTCTCGGTCTTTTCCGCCGGAGTCATCTCCTTGAAGGACTTGGCGACCGTCTCCTCCTTCTCGTCGTCCGCGAAGATGGAGGGATCGATCTCCACGATCTCTTCCTTCTTCTTGGGCATCATGAGGACGTTGATCAGGGGAATCGTCACCAGCAGAACGATCACGATGACCAGGGTCTGGACGGAGAAGATCGTCTCGTTGGTCGGGATGATCGCACCCTCGGCGAATTTCTCCATGACCGCGTTCTTGCCGGCGATGGACAGGGGGATGGACCCGGAGAGTCCCGCGTGCCAGAGGACGAAGCCGGAATAGGAGCTGGCGACCAGCAGGGGGTAGTGGATCCCCTTCGTCACCTTGGCGATCTCCTTGGCCAGGATGGCGCTGATGATGAGCCCGAAGCCCCAGTTGAGCCAGCAGCCGACTCCCATCACCAGGGCGACGATGGCGATGGCCTTGGCGGGGGTGTTCGCCGCCTTGGCGATGGTCTTCAGGACCTTTTGGACCGGCTTGGAGATGGCCAAGGCGCTGCCAGTGACCAGGACCAGGACCATCTGCATGGAGAAGCCCAGCAGGCTCCACATCCCGCCGCCCCAGTACGAGGTCATGTCGATGAAGGACTTGCCCTGGATCACCATGCCCAGCACGAACACCAGGATGGTCAGAATGATCGCGAAGATGAACGCGTCGGGAATCCACTTTTTCGCGATCTTGGTAAAGAAATTGCCTAGAGCCCGGATCATACGGCCTCCTCTTGAGATTGGTTGCCGAATATAAAGCAGATTCCGTGCCAAAGCTGGTTTAACCCCGGATCCGTCTGCCGCGACGGGACGGGAGGCCGAAAACCGCCCCGGAAGGGGCTAAAGCCCCCTTCCGGCCCGGGTGTCGGGACCCGCAGGAGCCTCGGGCTTCCGTCCGGGACAATCCGGGCCCCTTCGGGACACACCCCGCGGATGCCGGGGAATGCAAGATTCGTCATATACCGCGCAAAATCTTGCGCGGCCGAAGAAAACCCGGCGGACCCCTAGCCTCGGATCTGGAACTTCTCGAGTTTGTACTGGAGGTTCCGCAGGGAGATCCCCAGATCTTCGGCGGTGCGGGTACGGTTGCCCCGGAAGAAGGCTAGGCGCCTCAGGATGACATCCCGCTCGAACTCGTCCATTAGACCTTTCAGGGACTGCTTGTCCGCCCTGCGATCCGGCTCCTCCAGGATGAGGTCCCGGGCCCCGATGACGCCGCCGTCCGCGCATATGAACGCCCGCTCCAGGGCATTCTTGAGCTCCCGGACGTTCCCGGGCCAGGGATACGAGGCGATCACCTCCAGGGCTTCCTCGGACAGGCCGATGTCCGGGGCGTTGTACTTCTTCCGCAACAGGTGCAGAAGGTATTCGCAGATCAGGCGGACGTCGTCGCCCCGTTCCCGCAGGGGCGGAATGTGGAAGTGGATGACGTTCAGGCGGTAAAAGAGGTCCTTGCGGAAGCGCCCCGCCTGGATCTCGTCCTGGAGGTTCTTGTTGGTCAGGGCGATGATGCGGATCTGCACCGAAAGGGGTTTGACGCCCCCCACTCGGTAGAAGGTCCGTTCCTGGAGGAAGTCCAGGAGCTTGGCCTGGATCTCGTAGGGTATCTCGGTGATCTCGTCCAGAAGAAGAGTGCCCCCGTCCGCGCTCTCCACCCGACCCTTCTTGAGCGCCGCCGCCCCCGTGAAGGCTCCCTTCTCGTGGCCGAAGAGCTCGGACTCGAAGAGGGCCGCGGGAATGCTGGAGCAGTTGGCGTAGACCAGGGGGGATTCGGAGCCGGACAGGGAGAAGTGGATCTGCTTGGCCAGGACGTTCTTGCCCGTGCCGGTCTCCCCGGTGACCAGGATGGGGACGTCCGCGAAGGCCAGCTTGGGGATGAGGCCCTTGATGGATTGGACGGCCGGACAGTCCCCGATGAAGTCCTCGAAGTATATCCGGTTTTTGTGGAGGTTCCGAAGGACCGTGTTCTCCTTGCTCACGCTGACGAAGTCCGCCGCCCGCCGAACCGCCAGCACCACCGTGTCCACGTCGAAGGGTTTGGTGATGAAGTCGTAGGCCCCGGCTTTCATGGACAGGACCGCGTTGTCCACGGTACCCAGGGCGGTGATCACGATGACCGCCAGGAAGGGGCGGGCCGCCTTCAAGTCCGGGATGATGTCCGTTCCGCTGCAGTCCGGGAGCTTGAGGTCCAGGATGCAGAGGTCGGGCTTGGCCGTCCGGGCGGCCTCCACCGCGGCCTTCCCGGAATCCGCCTCCACCACGTCGAAGCCCTCCAGGACCAGGAGGTCCCGGAGGAATACCCGGACGTTCCGCTCGTCGTCGCAGACCAGGATCTTGTACTTCATGCGGGAACCGCCCGGGCCGCGCCGGCTCGGGGCAGGCGCAGCCGTACCTTGGTGTAGAATCCCTGCCGGGATTGGATCGACAGACTCCCCCCGTGGGCTTCCAGGATCTTCCGGCTGATGGCCAACCCAAGGCCCGCCCCGTCCCGCTTGGTGGAGAAGAGAGGGCTCCCGATCTTGTCCAGGTCCTCCGACCGGATCCCGCAGCCCGTGTCCACGAAATCCAGGACGATGTCCCCCTGCCCCTCCCGAAGTATCGCGACAACCCGTCCTGCGCCCTTCGCGGCCACCGCCTCCGATGAGTTCTTGAGGAGATTGTCGAAGACCTGGGCCAGCTTGAAGGCGTCCGCCCGGGCCAGGAAGGGACCCGGGGTCCGGGCGCGGATTTCCGGCCGCGCCGACGCGCACCATTCGCAGTTCTCCACCCGGTCCTCGAGGATCGAACGAAGATCGCAGTCCCGGAGCTCGAGGCGGCTGGTGCCTCCATAGGCGAGCATCTCGTTCAAGAGACGGTTGACCCGGTTCAGCTCCGAGTCGATCAACCGGACATACTCGGCCTTCTTCTCCTCCCCGATCCCGGGCCGCTGGAGCAGCTGGGCAAAGCCCTTCACGGAGGTAAGGGGGTTCTTGACCTCGTGCACCACCCCCAGGGCCATCCGACCCAGGGCCACGGCTCTCTCCTTCTCCTGGACCTCCCGGTCGTAGCGCCGGGCCAGGGTCACGTCCCGGAAGACGAAGACAGCGCCCAAGCGTTCCCCGTCCTCCCCGATCATCCGGTTTCCGTAGGCCTCCAGGATCCGGCCGTCCGCGGGTATCTCCCGGGCCGGCGCGGGCTCCGGCTCGTCGAGCCCCGACTCGATCAGCCCGCGGATCCCCGGGCCGAAAACCTCCCGGGCCTCCCGGCCCAGAAGGGTCGCGTCGGAGTGCTCCGGGAAGAGGCGGTAGAACGCCCGGTTGGCCCGGGAGACCCGGCCGTCCAGGGAAACCGCCAGGACCCCGTCGGACACGCCCTCCAGGATGCTCTTGTTGTAGCACTTGATGAGGTTCATGTTGTCCACGAGCTCGTTGATCGTCTGGACGATCACGGACAGCTCGCCCCGGACCGGAGGGATGTGCCGGGTGGGAGCCTCGAAGAGCCCCTCGATGCCCTTCTTGATCCGGTAGATCTTGTCCAGGAGCGTCTGTGTCGAGACCGTTACGCTGGCGTAAATGAGCAGGAAGATGAGCAGGACGATCCCGTACACCCGGCGAAGGATCGGAGCGAGCTGGCTCGAAATCTGATCCACCGTCTCGTTGGACCAGATGTACCCGATCGTGCGCCCCTCCCGGATCACGGGCCACATGCAGTTCAGGATATTGCCCCGAACCAGGTGGCCCTGCTGGACGAGAGGCCTGCCCGTATCCATGACCTCCCGGCCCCGATGGGAACGGGAGATCGCCTGGCCGACCGTGTACTGGAACTGGTCGCTGGGGCCGTAGGTCAGGATGGCGTCCAGATCCCGGCTGTAGTACCCCACCCCCACACCGTCGTTCCCGGAGGCCACGAAGTCCGTGATCTCCCGGAGGCGCTTGTTCAGGACCTCTATCTTTCGATCCCGGGGGGCGTCCAGGGCCCCCTCCTCCCGGAGAATGTCCTCGAAGGTTCCCGAAAGGTGCCGGTCCAGCTGGCGGGCCAGCCCGAAAAGCTTGTCCTCCTTTTCCTTGAGGATACTCGCCGTGACCTCGTCCCGAAGGAGGAATGACAAGCCCAGCAGGGGCACGAGGACGCTCAGGAAGAGGAGAATGAGGAGCCGGGTGGTCAGTTTCATGGGAGGAGGACCTCGACCTGGAGGTTAGCACGGGAATCGCCCCGGGACAAGGAGAGCCGGGACAAGCTTCGTATCACAAGGGCCTTACACCAACTTCAGCCCATCACAAGCTTCGTACCACCCGCGAGATCTTGCCAAAGCCCGCTCGGTTCGCCAAGATTCCCCCCGGAGGAACCATGCGCCATCCGATCACCATCCGAGCCCGGCTTTCCCTGGCCCTGGCGGCCGTTGCCGTTACCATGAGCTCCTGCCAGCCTCGCAAGGAGCTTTCCGAGGGCCTCTATGCCCGCATCACCACGAACCGAGGCGAGATACTGCTGCGCCTGGAGGCCGAGAAGGCCCCCCTGACGGTCGCCAACTTCGTGGGACTGGCGGAAGGCACCCTGGACGCCGCCGCGGGAAAACCTTTCTACGACGGCCTCACCTTCCACCGAGTGGTGAAGGACTTCATGATCCAGGGCGGGGACCCCGCGGGGAACGGTTCCGGGGGACCGGGCTACCGCTTCCCGAACGAGACGGATCCGAGCCTCCGTCACGACGGACCGGGCGTCCTGGCCATGGCCAATGCCGGGCCCCATACGAACGGTTCCCAGTTCTACATAACCCACAAGGCCGCGCCCTGGCTGGACGGGGGCTACTCGGTCTTCGGCCGGGTCGTGGAAGGCCAGTCCGTGGTTGATTCCATCCAGCAGGGCGACCGCATGGAGAAGGTGGAAATCCTCCGGATCGGAGCGGCCTGGTCGGGGTACAAGGCCGACCAGACCCTGTGGAATTCCCTGTACGAACGCAGAGTCGCGAAGCTGCAGGAAGAGCTACAGTCGGCCCGGGCCGAGGAGGCCGCCCGGATCGACGCCAAATGGCCGGGCCTCTCCGAGGGCCCCCGGGGACTCCGGTGGAAGGTGCTAAAGGAAGGCTCGGGACCCAAGCTGGCCCACGGGGATTTGGCCAAGGTCGACTACACGGGAATGCTGACCAACGGCAAGACCTTCGACGCCTCCCGCCTGCACGGCGGCCCCCTGGAGCTGGAGGTGGGGACCGGCCAGGTGATCCTCGGTTGGGACCTGACCCTCCTGGACATGAAGAAGGGCGAGCGTCGGCTGGTGGCCATACCCCCGGAGCTGGGCTACGGCCCGGCGGGAGCGGGGAATGGGGTCATCCCCCCGAACGCGTTCCTGGTCTTCGAGATGGAAGTGGTGGGGGTGAGGTAAGGCGCGATGACGCCGGACGAGGTCTTCCGCACCGCCGACCTGGCCCGGGCGGCGGGGACCCACGTCAACACCGTGCGGTTCTACGAGGAGATGGGCTTCCTCCCCCCCGCCGAGCGGGGACCCAACGGGTACCGGCTCTGGACCCGGGAGCACCGGGACCAGATGGTCTTCGCCCGGAAGGCCCTGCACGGCCTCTGGCCGGGCCGGCGGATACGGGCCTCCGCCCTGGACCTGGTCCGGAAGGCC
>JAAYUR010000032.1 GCA_012517645.1 Treponema sp. | reverse complement strand
TGGGGCTCCACCGTGTCCTGGTGCTGGGCGATGATGTCCGCGCCCGCGTCCAGGAGGGCCACCGCGGCCTCGCGCTCCTTGACGGGATCGTACCAGGTGTTCGTCCAGACCACCCGGACCTGGGCCTTGGGGTTCACGGAGCGGACTCCCAGGGTGAAGGCGTTGATGCCGCGGACGACCTCGGGGATCGGGAAGGCGGCGGCGTACCCGATGATGTTGCTCTTGGTCATCTTGCCGGCCACGATGCCCGAGAGGTAGCGGGGCTGGTAGATCCGGCCGAAGTACGTGGACATGTTCTCCGCGGTCTTGTAGCCCGAGCAGTGCTCGAACTTGACCTTCGGGAACTCCTTGGCCACCTCGACCATGGGATCCATATAGCCGAAGGAGGTGGCGAAGATCATGTTGTAGCCTTCCTGGGCGTACTGGCGGATGATGCGGGTGGCGTCCGGCCCTTCTGGTACGTTCTCGATGAATACAGTCTTGACCTTGTCCCCGAATTCGGCTTCCACGGCCTTCCGGCCCTGGTCGTGCTCATGGGTCCAGCCGAGGTCCCCGGGGGGGCCGATGTAGACGAAGGCCACCTTGTACGGCTCGGCCTTGGCGGCGACCGCGGCGGGCTCGGCCTTCTTCGCGCAGCCGGCGACCAGGACTGCGGCCAGAAGGATCCAGAGAAGATTCCATCGGTTCTTCATAGAGGGCTCCTTTGGGTTTCGGGTATACGTGGTCCCCCTCGGGTGAACAAAGCCCGTCGGGGGATCCCTGTGATGCGTCAGATAGGAGTAAACTACGCGCGGCCGGATATGTCAATTTATTTAGCGAATAGAGGCCTTTCAAAATCGAGGCTTTTTCCAAACTCAGGGAGTTTTAAAAAAGCTACCTTGAAATCCGCGATCGGGCGCGGCGGTTGCAACGCAACCGTCGCGAGCAATCGCAAAGCCAGTCTCAAAAGTGACCGACTTTTGAAATCGGCTCAATAGTGTCCAGCTGGGCGCGGGCCGGCTCGGTCGGGAGTTCCGGATTCCGTCTCCGCCCCGAGCTCACCGTCCGGCTTTGGCCGCAAGCTTCTCCCTGAATTTATCGAGGTTGACGATAGCTCGGATATGGGTGCCTTCTCCGATCTTTTCTTTTTCATCGAATGCCTCGACCTTGAAGGAGAGCATCTTCCCGTCCACCGCAAGGAGTTCCGCCCGGGCGGTTACCCGCATCCCCTGGGGCGTAGCGGCCAGGTGCTTTACGTCCAGATGGTAGCCCACTGTGGCCTGGCCGGGCTCAAGCCGAGGATCCACCGCGGACAACGCCGCTTCCTCCATGGCCAGGACCATCATCGGAGTCGCGTAGACCGGAACGCCCCCGGAGCCTAAATGGGCCGCGGTATGGCGCTCTTCCACGATCAACGAACGCTCCCCACTCAAGCCGGGTTCGAGATTCGGCATGGAAACCTCCTGAGAACGGATGAAACCAGGGTAGAACGGGAATCGTTGACAGTCAACGGGAAGGGAGTGGACGGTGGGCGGTGGACGGAAGGCGACTCCGATTTTTCGGGGACCGTTGACCGCATAGCCCGGTTCGTCTATCGCCGACCACCGACCACCGACCGCCGTTATTGCCGAATTTCGCAGCCCGCGCTACGCTTTCCCCATGGTACCCACCCGCTGTCCCTGGGCCG
>JAAYUR010000415.1 GCA_012517645.1 Treponema sp. | reverse complement strand
TACCATCCTGGTGGACGGCGACGACATGGACGAGCCCATCTCCGACACGGTCCGGGGAATCCTGGACGGGCACATCGTCCTGGAGCGCAGACTCGCGGAGCGGTACCAATATCCCGCCGTGGGGGTGCTCAAATCCATATCGCGCCTGGCCAACGCCGTCACGGGGCCGGTAACCCAGAAAGCCATGGCCGTGATCCGCAGGCTTCTGGCCACGTATGAAGATTCCGATGACATGATCAACATCGGGGCCTACGTGAAGGGCACGAATCCGGCGATCGACGAGGCTATCGGCAAGCACGAGGCCATACGGGAATTCCTGGTCCAGGGCATCGCGGAAAAGGCTCCGATCACGGATACCCTCCGGAGACTGGGGGATATAGCGGGGGTGGTCATACCCGCCTCGGAGATCGCCGAGTACGCGGACACCGGAACGGCGTCCGTTCCTCGACCCGCGCCTCCGGTCCCATCCGCCCTCGGTGCGGAGGCCGTCGCCCGGACCGGATCCGGAATGGGCGCCGCAGACTCGGCGGCGGACGGAGTCACCGCATGAAACGGTTCCGATTCCGGCTGGAGAAGGTCCTGGAAGTCCGGGAATACTACGAACGGATCGCTGAAATGAAGCTGGCGGCCGCGGCGGGACGATGCGCCCTCCTGGAGCGCAACCTGGCGGAGAACGCCCGGGCGACCCGGGACGCGGCGCTCCAGCGCTTCGGCCCCGGCCGGGACCTGGCCGACATGCAGGCCGCGGAACTCTATGCCCGGAGGCTGGCCGCCGAGAGGGAACGGACTCTCAAGGCCCTGGCCTTCGCGGAAGCCGAGCGGGAAACAGCCCGGCAAGGATACGTAGCGGCCAGCAAGGAGACGAAGCTCCTTACCAAGTTGCGGGAACGCGGCGAGGCGGAGTACTATCGCAGCGCCGTCAGGGAAGAGGTCAAGATCCTGGACGACCTTTCCCGGGCCGGCAAGAACATAGGCCGAGATGAGTAAGGTGTAGAGGTAGAGCGATGCCTGCTTTCGGGAAGCCCCGCGTCCTTGGACGCATACTCGTTATGGTGGCGGTCATACTGGCCATGATCCTGGGAGGCCTCGTCTGGTTCGATTTTCTGGGGCTCCTGGACCTCAAGGACGCCCTTGCCCCCGCCTACCGCCTTATCGGCCTGCCGGCCCGAAAGCCCGGGGCTCTTCCCGCGGATTCTTTGACCCTTTTGGAGGACGAGAGGACCGCCAAGCTCTATGAAGCCCTGGACGCGGTCCGGGAGGAGCTCGACGCCCGGTCCGGAGCCTTGAACGAACGGGAGGCCGAGATCTCCCGGATAGCCCAGGAGCTGGAAGAACAGCGGAAAGCTTTGGAAGATCGAGAAAAATCGTTTAACCAAACCGTCCAGTCTATCGAGAATAGAAAGGCGAACGTCGACCAGAACGCCCGGTACCTGTCCGGCATGCCGCCCAAGAACGCCGTCGAGATCCTGAAGTCCATGGACGATCAGATGGTCATCGACGTGCTCCGGGCGGTGGAGCGGCAGGCCCAGGAAGCGGGGCAGGATTCGGTGGTGGCCTATTGGCTGTCCCTTATGCCCCCCGATCGGTCCGCAGCGATCCAACGGAAGATGGCGTCGAAGCCCGAGCCGCTCGACTGATCCTCCGCGCGGCGGCTCCGGTTCCGGCCGACGGAACGAAAGGAGAGCGCCGCGCCTATGCAGGCAGCCTCTGTCAGTGTCAATCCCTCCTCCCAGGTCCCACAGGCGGATCGGAGTCGAGTTCCGAATCCGGCGGATCCGGGCGGCAAGGCCCCGCACGGGGCGTCGTTCCTTGCGATCCTGGGCCGGAGCCTGCGCGGCATAGTCGGGGCGGAACAGGACGCGGCCCCGCGGAGGAATCCGAGGTCGGGATACCCCGAACGATCGGCTGCGAACCGCGGCCAAGCCTCCGGCGTCGCGGCCGGAGCCGCCCGAAGGGCAGGGCGGTCCGGGGTATCCGCGGACAACCCAGCCCGGGCGGGTGCCGTGAGCGCCGTCCGCCCGGGACCCGAGGCCGCCGAGGCGGACATGGCCGTGACGCCGAGGGATTCCAAGCCGGCGGCCGCCGCGAACCGATCCGGCCCGGAAAACCTCGGGCCCTCACCCGGAAGGAACACCCCGGAGGCGGCGGAACTCCGCGCGAAATCCAGGGAACGGAAGCAGGACTCGCTATCCCGGACTGAAGACTCCGCAGCGGCCGCCGCGGTGCCCGCCCCCAAACCCGCGGCCCGTGCCGCCGAGGCGAGGGCGCCCGCGGAGGAACCGCCCGTGGACGGACCCGGAGCGGGCCGCCGCCGCGGCGACCGGAAGGACCTGAAAGTATCCGTGGTGGACATGCGGATGCGCCCGGAGGATCCGGAGGCCGAGGGGGGCGGTAAGCCCGGCGGAACCACGGAGGGACCGTCCACGGTCCGGGAAACCGTCCCTGCGGGGGCCCGTCCCGCGGACGCGCCGGTTCCGGCGGAGCGCTCCGTTCCGG